>NZ_PUIA01000011.1 GCF_002967715.1 Blastopirellula marina | reverse complement strand
CCACAGCGAACATGAATTCTCAGCCCGGAGGCGCTATTTTCACCGAATCTCGCCGAGCGTCCAGAGCGCCCTACAATCATGCGGCGCTGGCACCTGAGCGATTGGACGAGTTGCGCCTGCGGCATCCCGGCTTCAGCGGCGACTGGGCCCATCTGGCGCGGCTCGAGGCCGAACTGGCAATTGAGCCCGGTTCGGCAGAACGATTTGAGCGGTGGAACCGCTGGCGGCTGGAGCAACCGGCGGTCGACAATCCCCGCTTCGAGCCGGTCCATCTTGAGGGCGCCTCCCTCCGGAGAGCGGATTTTCGGGGGGCTAACCTCGATGGCGCCTTTTTCTGCCAGGCCGAATTGGCGGGCGCCGATCTGCGAGACGTCAGCGGCAAGCGAGCCAATTTTCATGCCGCCAACCTGGCCCGAGCCGACCTCTCCCGCGCCGACCTGACCGGCGCCCAAATGGACGAAGCCAGCCTGGTCGGAGTGATCGCTGTCGGCGTGAACCTAAGCCAGGCCGACCTAACCGGCGCCGATCTGGACGAAGCCGATTGCCGCGAGAGTCGGCTTTCGAGCGCTACGCTGACCAAGATCCGCGCTCCCCACATCATCCTGACCGACGCCGATGCCTGCGGAGCTTTACTGC
>NZ_PUIA01000010.1 GCF_002967715.1 Blastopirellula marina | reverse complement strand
ATGCGCACGGTAACTTTACGCGGCGCGAGGAATCGTTCAACAACCTGCGTCCCCAACCAGTGGATGTCGACGCGATCCTTACGCGAACCCCAGTCGCGCAAGAGTCGCCACCCAACAAGAAAACCCCACACCCTAACCCTCTCCCCGCAGGGGCGAGGGGACCGGAGCGTGCCGACACGGCTGCACGTTCGTCCAAGATTCCCAAGTGCACGACGAATGAAAGGAGGCAGACGCGGTGTTCCCGTCTTACCAGGGACGTCCAGATGTCCCAAACAGGCAATGCGAATCTCCCCCATGGAAGAAAACCCTTTCCGATCCGATCCCGAGATCGCCCCCGTGGATCAACCCAATTGCCAGCACAAAGACTACCTGGCCCACGCGATTCAAATGGTAGTGGCTGTGTTATTGGGGCTGATCTGCGTCGCGAGTATCGTCACTTCCACATTGACGATCGCAGGCACGCTGATTTGCGTATTCGTCACCCTGTTGATGTTCGTCGTTGCGGTACGGCACTATCAGATGTATCGTCAGGGACGCGAGCAGTACCGAGCGAATCATCCGTACGAAGATACAGATCACCACTAACGAAAAAAGCCAGGGCGGCTAACCCTGGCTTAGTATGTTCGCTTCGTGGCGACTGGTATTGGTTGTCGAGGTCGTTTACTCGATCCCTGCCCAGTAGCCACCGCGGCTGTGGTCGAACATGGCTTCGACGCCCATGCGCGATTCGTCGAACTTGCCGTCGCGGTAAACTTCCTTGCCGCAGACCCAGGTTCGCACAGGCCAGCCGGTGACTTCGCGGCCTTCGAAGGGGGTCCAGCGACATTTGGTTTCCATGCTTGGGCCGTGGATGACCTGGGTTTTGTTCATGTCGATCAGCACCAGGTCGGCGTCGTAGCCTACTTCGATGCGACCCTTTTCCAGGATGTCCCACACCAGGGCCGGGCCTTCGCACATCCAATGCACGACGTCCTCCATGGTGCACTTGTCCTTGGCGACCATGTCCAACATCAGCGGCAGGGCCGTGTCGACGCCGGGGACACCACTGGGCGTTTCGGGATAGCGGCCGCACTTCTCTTCCCACGTGTGTGGGGCGTGGTCGGTCGCGACGATCTGGATCTTGTCGTCCAGAAGTGCCTGGAAGAGTGCTTCGTTGTCTTCCTGCGTTTTGAGGGACGGATTCATCTGGGCCAGCGTGCCCAGGTTCAGGTAATCATCCACATTGAGGAACAAGTGATGCGGAGTGACTTCGGCGGTGATCACGTCGGCGTGATCTTCGAAGATATCGACCGAGGCACCAGCACTCACGTGGCAGATGTGCAACCGGTGTTTGTACTCACGAGCCAACGCACAGGCTCGCTTGATGGAAGCGACTTCCGCTTCGACGCTGCGGATCTTGGAGTGGTCGACCACGTTGCGCGTGCCGGCCAGTTCCTGCTTCATCTTTTCGATGATCGTTTCGTCTTCGGCATGTACGGCGATCGGCAGCTTGGTTTCGGCGAAGATCGCTTCCAGCAGGCCGGGGTCGGTCAGGGCCATGTCGCCGGTGCTGCTACCCATGTAGATCTTGATGCCAGGCGTGCGGGTCGCCTTCTTCAGTTCTTCCATGTTCTGCAGCGTGGCACCGACGAAGAACCCGTAGTTCACGATGCTTTTGTTGGCTGCCAGGGTGAGCTTCTCTTCCAGAAGCTTCTGCGAAATGGTGGCCGGATTGGTGTTGGGCATTTCCAGGAAGGTAGTAATACCCCCCTTAGCACACGCACGGCTGCCACTGCGAAGGTCTTCCTTGGCGGTCAGGCCAGGATCGCGCATGTGAACGTGGGCATCGATCACGCCGGGGATCAGCGTCATGCCGTAAGCGTAGACGGTCTCGTCGACTTTCACCGATTCAGCCGGATCGATATCGGCGATTTGAGCTCCATCGATCAAGACAGACGTCTTTTGAGGTCCGTCGGGCAGTATTACGGTGGCGTTCTTAATCAGCGTTTTCATTCAATATCCTGCGGTCGAAAACGATTGGGCCGACGTCAAAGTAGGGGTGGCCGAGTGCGAAAGAACCGGTCGGCGTGTGAGCGTCGGGCGCGAGATTGTCTGGGCTACGGCCTTGGTTCTGGGGTGCTCAGTAGATCCCCCAAGCCAGAACGTAAACGACTACTATAAGATGTTTCGCCCCCTCATGAAAGCGGTGTCAATGCGGACAAAACCGAGATCCAGGCCACTTAAGTGCGCGGGAAACCGCACAAACCCTGTTTCTTGGCCTGCTAGGCCGTGTACCACGCTCTGGGGGAGTAACCTTTTCGGGCCCGCGCATCTAGAATAAGTGAGTCGACTTTACCCACCTTCGCAGGAAGCCGCCGGAAGAATCCTTCTTCGGATCATGCTGGCGGTGAGCCTGACCGATCCCAATTACCAGAAACGCAACCCCTTCCCCCCACGAAGGTTCAGTTAGAACGGTCATGCTGTCTGGGATAACCCTGCTTTGTTTTGCTTCCTGCTATGCGATAACGCTGGGGCTGGAGGTTGCGCGAATCTGGGTTCGAGCACGCTCCCGAGCCGTTATTTCGCTAGGGTTTGCCGTTCTGGGGATTATTACCCACACGCTCTACCTGATTGGCGAACAGCAAGGGGTCATTCAACCGGGGCCGATATCGTCGTGGCACCAGTGGTGCTTGATGGCGGCCTGGGTGTTGATGTCGCTGTTTGTGATCGCCGCGTTCGCCCAGCCAGGGACCTCGCTCGGATTGTTCCTGCTGCCGATGGTGTTACTGCTGATCGGTGTGGCCTACTTGATGGACCAGGTCGCCCCCTTTGGTGCCAGCACGGCGGCGGAAACCTGGGGCGTGATCCACGGGACGGCGCTCTTGGCCGGGACGGTCGTCGTGATGCTGGGATTCGTGACTGGGGTCATGTATCTCATTCAGTCGTATCGCCTGAAACATAAAATGCTGACCAGCGAAGGGTTCAAGCTGCCGAGTCTCGAATGGTTGGAAACAACCAATCGCCGGGCCCTGGTCATTTCAACCTGCTTGCTTGCTGGCGGCATGTTCGCTGGTATCTTGCTGAAGCTTAGCCATAACAGCTTCCCTTGGACCGATCCGGTGATCTGGAGTTCGGCGATCCTGTTTTTGTGGCTCGTCGCGGCGATGATCTTCGAACTGATCTATCGTCCGGCTCGACGTGGGCAGAAGGTGGCCTACCTGACGATGGCCAACTTTTTGTTCCTGATGATCGTGTTGGCGCTCATCCTGTTCGGACCGTCGCAGCATGCCCGCAACCTGGAACACCCCGGAACCGACGAGAGCACCAGCCAACTTCAACTGCCCGCTACCCAGCCCAGGAGCATCATCCAATGAAGCTCCACATGATTGGCTGTAGCCACCACAACGCGAAGGTCGAAGTCCGCGAGCGGCTGGCCTTCACCCCAGAGCAAGCCCGGCAGGCGATGTTGCTTTTGCGCGAGAACTTCCCCGATACCGAATCGGTGATTCTCTCGACCTGCAATCGGACCGAGTTCTACACGGCTTCGGTCGATCCGACCCGGTTCCCCAGTCACCACGAGATGGTCGACTTCCTGGCCCAGTTTCATCAACTGAAGTCGGAAGAGATCTTCGACAACGTCCTGGAACGGACCGGCGAAGATGTCGTGCGGCACCTGTTCACCGTGGCGGCCAGCTTAGACAGCATGGTCGTCGGCGAAGCCCAGATCCTGTCGCAGGTCAAACAGGCCTACGAAATGGCAACCGATGCCGACTGTGCCGGCACGCTCACCCATAGCGTGTTTCAAGCCGCCATCCACGTCGCCAAACGCGTTCACAACGAAACGAACATCCACCAGAAGCGGGTCAGCATTCCCAGCGTCGCCGTGGGTGAATTCGCCTCGAGCATCTTCGATCGCTTCGACGACAAGAAGGTGCTGATCATCGGGGCAGGCGAGATGGGGGAAGAGACCCTCAATTACCTGCGTGACATGGGCGTGCGCGACTTCACCGTCGTGAACCGCAACCTCGAACGCGGCCAGAAACTGGCCGAAGCGTTCAATGCCGAGGCGTTCCCGTGGTCGGAACTCACTCGGCAACTCGTGCGGGCCGACGTCGTCGTCAGCACGACCGGGGCCACTGAGCCAATCATCACCTACGAGCAGTTCCAGGAAGTGGAAGCGAAGCGTTATCAAAAGGCGCTGTTCATCTTGGACCTGGCCATCCCGCGCGACTTCGATCCCAAGATCGGCGATTGTGTCGGGGTGTATCTCTTCTCGATCGACGACCTGCAGAAAGCGTGCGAGAAGAACCGCAAGGCCCGCGAGTTGGAATGGCCCAAGGCCGAAAGGATTGTCGAAAAGGAAACGGCCAAGTTCATGGCCGACCTGCACCACCGCGCCACCGGCCCCACGATCAAACGCTTGAAGCAGGCCGCCGACGAACTGAAGCAGGACGAACTGAAACGCCTGCTGAACAAGATGGAAGGTCTCGATCCGAAGCTACAAAAAGAGATCGAACGTTCCTTCGACCGGTTGGTGAACAAGCTGCTTCATCCACCCCTGGAATCACTCCGCGATGACATCGAAAGCGGTGCCCAAGGAGGGCTTCTTGATGCCCTCAAGCGATTGTTCCGGCTCTACGACTAGTTCGTCACACGCATTTCAAAACGCTCAGTAACAGCTCATCGTAGCCGTAAGACTCTTAAGGCCTGGAAGGGCGACCGAAACGAACCAATCAAAACGTGGCTAAGTAGGCCATCAGTCCTGCCGCAAAGGTCGTGATCGCAAAAAGATCGAAGAGCTTAAGATTCTTCGCGGGTTCGGGCGTTCTTTCGGACAAGGGAGCATTCAGCAATTCCGTCTGCCAGCGATAGGTTAACACAACGGTACAGGCATAGATGAGTGCCATGCCGGCGATTCCCAAAATCCATCGCTGCTCGACATCGTCTTGCGGTCCCGCCTTTTGAAGCAGGAGGAGCAGAGCGATGGTTGCGATAACGATGATTACCAGCATCACAATTGCCAGCGAAGCAAACCAACGAGAACAGCGAAACACGGCAACGTATTGAGCGAATGCCAACGTGCCAAAGACCGTAAGAAGTACAAGTCCGATCTGATTGGTAACGGGATCAGAGTACGATTGCGCTTCAATTCCCCAACCGATAGGCACAACACAACTGCCTATCACGATGATGGCAAAGCCAGCGAGAACGGAAGAAGGGTGGGGAGGGAAGTTGTTGGTCATTCCGTTTCATTGTATGGGCGTGTCGAGGAACCAGCATTCTGCCAAATAGCTCCCTCCAACGCAAAAGCGGGCCGAACAAGTTCGGCCCGCCTTCGGGGTCACGGAGGAGAAACGGAATTGGATCAGTTCATTAAGGCGGCTGACGATTTCTCGTCGGTCACGAAGAAATCGGCGAACTCGGTTCCTTCGCCAGCGGTACCTTCCATGTCGTATTCGTCGGAAATGAGACTGCCGATGTAGGCTTGCAGCGTGCGCGAGGCCGCTTCATCGGCGTGGTGGGTGGCGACTTCGCTGGCGAAGTTGACCAGGTCGTACACGCGGCACTTGGCCGGCAGCACCCGCAGGCGTTTTTCGCTGAGGGCATCCAGGTTGGTGAGCCCGTATAGTTGGTTCATGCGGCCGGTCAGGCGGTGGAAGTCGGTCAGTACGTTGGGACGATCGAACGACTTCGAGCGGTCCCACTTGAACAGCAGCTTGTACAGCTTGTTGCATTCGTTCAGCGAAGCCCACGATGTTTGCGAGCTTTCAAACCGCTGCCGCAGTCCGGCGTACCCTTCGCCGTTATCGTAGCTTTCCAAGGCACGCGAGATGCAGTGGCCGATGTCCTTGCCCAGGCTAATGTCGCTACGAAACGCGCGGCTGTAGCCGATCGCTCCGTTGCTGCACAGCATCCGCAAAAACGAAAGGTAGATCTTCGGTTGGCTGAAACCATCGATCGGCGTTTCCATCACAAAGCGATGTTTGAAGCGGTCGCCGCCGATTTCAAAATCGCAGTCGCCGCTACGGGGGCGATGCGTGCTGGTGATGACTCCTTCGGTGTACTTGATGTCCTTGCCGTCGTATTGATCCAACAGTCCGCGAACTTCCTCGTGCGTGATCACCGGTCGTTTCGGGTTACTGACCGAAAGCAATCGCGGCCCTTTCGCTCCGCCCCGTTCCAGGCAAAAACGAACCGCATCGTTGGGGGATTTCTCGGAGATCCGCTGAAAGACTTCGCCATGATCGAAGTAGCGGAAGACACTTTCCGAAAAGCCGAACCGCATGAACATCGACTTCCAGAATCGTTTGGTCGGGCGAAGCTTCTCGCCGAATAGTTCGATGCCGGTCACATCGACGCGGCCTGACTTGAGGTCTCGCTCGGCCTGGACACGAAAATCAGAAACGCGAGCATGTCCGTATTCAAAATTCCATCGCATGATTAGTACTCCGGATAAGTTTGAGTTCTTTGGGTTCAGTGAGAATAGGAATCTGGTCCCCTCTCCCCTGAGGGGAGAGGGTTAGGGTGAGGGGCTACCTCTTGGCGAGTGACCGTTAGAACCGGTTTCGCCGCTGTTCCCACATCGGCCGAGTCTCTTTCAAGGCGGCGACGAGCTTCGGCAAGCGTACCTGGGTGCCGGCGATCAGCCGTCGCGATCGCTGGCTGATCGCTTCGATCTGGCGGTTCATCTTGAGGCTATTCCACTGATCGCCGGCCCACACGTACTGCTCGTTGGCCGCGGCCGTTTTCAGAATCGGATGCGGCGTTTGTTGACACTGAACGACTTGTTTGAAAGCGTGGCTCGCATGCTTTCGGAAGACTCGCCCGCACATCTGAATGGTGCAGGCCTTGCTCGAAGGACGACAGAACACCGTCTTGAGGTCAGGGCAGTCGAACCCTTCGGTCAAGATGTTCATGTTGATCAGCACCTGGAGCTTGCCGGAGATGAACTCGGCCAACTGCCGATCTCGGTCACTCTTGGCAGTGACGATTTCGCTGCGAATGCCGCGGAGCGTAAGCTCTTCCTGGCATTCGACACATTGATCGTGGCGGTGGAAGAAGACGATGGACTTCCCCCACCGCTGGATGTCCGACGCATAAGTTTCAGCGACGGATCCCGGGGTATATTCAGGGATGGTGTAGTGGTGGTACTCGCTGAGGTAACCATCTTGAATCAATTGATGGATGCCTGCGTCGCGAATGACATGATCGAAGCACAGCTTCACGCGATCGCCGCGGAATGGGGTGGCGGTCAGGCCCAAGATGTACTGCGGGCGTATGGTGCAGTGCAGGTTGGCCATGCTCATCGCGGCGTCGTGCTGGGCTTCGTCGACGATCAGCATGTCGACTTTCGGAGGATCTTTATCGAACATCGAGATCAGTTCCAGCTTCACATCGAAGCCGCGAGCGATGTTCTCGGCCTGGGCTTGCGAGAGCAGATTGCGTCGCATCGAAACCCAGCCGATCGACAGACCGAAGTGCTTTTGCATCCACTGGGCGATTGCCAGGCCCATGACCGTCTTCCCGCTGCCCGTGGGACTTTCGATCAGGACCGAGGCGCTCGACCCCGCGAATTCGTCAAACGGATCCGCGTTTGCACTTAGCAGAGCTTGAATTGCTTTCGTCGCGATGCGTACCTGGTACGGACGCGGCTGAGCATCGACACCCTCGAACAAGTCTTCCAGCACGGCCAGCTCCGCAAAAGCGGCCTTCGTTTCGGTCGACTCTTCCATCCATTCACCCAGTTCCAGGCCAAATCCCAAAGCCATGATAGACCTCTCCATATCTCAGAAACGTGATGTTCTTTGTGTCGTGTGCAGCACGGTGGAAAACCTTTCCCATCCGCGACACACGTACTATCGAGTAGGCCGATGACACGTTGGGTCATCTGAATTTGCGGGGCAAAAAGTTTTTGAAAGAATTTGCCAGGATGTAGCGTAAGGTGTTGATTGCATGTAGGTTACGTCTTTGGCAGGTTTTGCTTGGATGGGAAGCTTGCTGGCTTCTGTATACTGAAGCGGACTTAAAACCAGGACTTAATCGGACAGCAATATGCGTAATCTGTTGGTGTGGCTACCCTTGCTGATGCTCTGCCCCGGCCTGGCCTTTGGGCAAAAGGTCGATCCGGCCCAGGCTTCCCCCAAAGCGGTCGTTCAGGCGACCTTCAAGGCGCTCTACGATTCCGACTTCGACCGGATCATCGCCCTAACCGATCCGAAGTCGAAAGAGGCGTACTCGAAGTTTCTGATGGAGCTTTTTGAGGGCAATCCGCAAGACCCGATGGTCGTGCAACTCAAAGAACAACTGCGTCCGATCGATACCAAAGAGGAAGTCAGTCAGGCCGGTCCCGATGGGGTGCTCAAGCAGAAGTATGAAAACACCTACCGGGGAATTACCAAAGAACAACTTCGTAAAAGCTCGCCAGAGTTGGATATCCTGGGTGTGATTGTGGAGTCAGCCGAATGTGCTCACGTGATTACTCGCTCGGTTTCGCTGCACGTGATTGAAGAGACTTGCCACAAGAGTAATGGAAAGTGGTACATGGTATTGGACGAAGGATTGCCGCGTTTGTGGCGTCGTTCGAAAGCGATTCATGAAAAGCATATTCCTGACATTGAAGACATCGTCTCCGAGTTCCAATCGGCCAAAGTCCTAGGTTATGTTCCCGATGGCAACGATCACGTACATGCCCTGTGCCGTGTTCAAGTCAAAGTCGCAGGAATCACTTTCGAGGATTTGATCCTGCATCCGGTCTATAAAGGGGAACTAGCCTGGGATCACCTCGACGACAAAGACCAGACCGAACTGATCGCGGCGCTGCGCGAACGTTGGGGGATTTAGCGTTACGAAAACATTTGAAACTGCCCGGTCGGTTCGAAGGCGTTTTCGATATGGTTGATCGTGGGCTTCGCTTGATCGCCTGGCCAGACGATTGCGATGACATCGAAGCGGGCGGCGCAGTTGCCTAGTAGATCGTGCCGTCGCATGTACGCTAAGGCCGCGCGGGTGAGGCGTTCTTGCTTCTCGGTGTTGACCGCCTGGGTGGGTGTTCCCTTTTCGTCGCCGGCCCTGGTTTTGACTTCGACGAAGACGACCGTTCGCTGGTGGACCGCGATGATATCGATTTCCCCCAGCCGCGTCCGATCTTGCCGGGCCACGATCGTGTAGCCTTGGCGGCGAAGGTAACGGCAGGCCAGCGACTCGCCCCGCTGGCCGAGCGACTTGGGTTTCCAGAAGCTGCGAATCCAAGTCAACATGATGTGCCCTCGCTAATCGTTACCGAACTTGGGAAGGTGCGAGATAGCAGGGAAATCGGGCAGCGTGCGGTAATGCGATTCGAGTGCTTCCATCACACTAAGTACCTGGTCTTCACGCCAGAAGCGTCCGGCGACTTGCACGCCGACCGGTAACCCGGCACTGCCGCGTTCGATCTTCGCGGCCATTTGCTCGCTGGCATCGAGATTGCCGCTTCGATCAGAGGTTTCCTCCGCGCGAACGCGTGTCGCCGGAACGTTTCCGCACGGAACACCCAAGAGGTTCATCACGACGCTGTAGCTGGCCGCCGGCATCATATCGACGGCGCTGTCTGGTAGCAGAGCAGGGGTCGCGTGCGTGGGACACAGGACGGCATCGACGCCTGCGTTGTCCCAGGACTGGAAGACTTCGCGAACCTGACAAGCGGCCTGGTAGGTAATCTGCCACAGCGAATTGGCCGAACGAGGCCCCGATGCCTGAAAGAGAGCCGACATTTTGCGTTTGCCAAACGGAGCGAGCACCAGCATGGCGATCAAGGGACGCAGCCAACGGGGTAGTGCGGCCAGGCGAACCAGGCGGGCGATTTCCGGATCGAGCCTGCTTCCCTTCAGCATGCGACGAAAATCGCGGCCACCATCGGCGCTGGCAATCGCGAAGTACGATTTCAGCAGGTCGAGTGTCTTGGGTGGTTCGAGCGTGACGATCGTGGCACCACGCGCGGTCAGGCCTTCGATCCCTTCTGCGATCGCACGTTTCACGGCAGGGCAGGGAGGGAAGAAACCATCGTCGGCATAGACGCCAATGCGGAGTGAGCTGATGTCGGTCGAGGCCTGCGGGTCGAAGCCGAGCGGGGCAACTTCGGGGTCGCTCCACTTCATGTTGGCTTGTTGCCGGGCGAGTACCTGCATGGCCAGCCGCAGGTCGGCCACGTGCCGTGCCATAGGCCCTGGCTGGTATTCAAGCCACGCCATCCCGCGAAGGTTCTCGACTGCTCCGCTGCGTAGCAGTCGCCGCGAGGTGGGCTTCAGTCCGGCGATGCCGCAGAAGTGACTTGGCAGGCGAATGCTTCCTCCCAGGTCGCTTCCCAGGCCGAGGGCCGTTCCGCCAGCGGCCAGAATCGCGGCCTCGCCGCCGCTGCTTCCGCCGACGCTACGCTCCAGGTTCCAAGGGTTGTTGGTGGTGCCGAAGACCGGGTTACGTGTCTCGTGGATGATCATCATCTGCGGGACGTTGGTCATCCCCAGGACAATGCCGCCAGCTTCACGCAGCCGAGCGACATGGATGCCATCGTGGGTGTGCTGAACCGCAGGTGTCGTCATCCCCAGCGTGCTCTTGCCGCCGGCGACGAGGAAACATTCTTTGATCGATATCGGCACACCCCGCAGCGGCTGGTTGGCATGCAGGGAGGGATCGTCGTCCAGTCGCTTGGCCGTGGCGGTGGCCTGGTCGAAGAACGTTTCGGTCAGCGCGTTGATGTGCGGATTGACCGTATTGATACGATCGATATGGGCCGCGATCACCTCCACCGCCGAGACCTCGCGCGACGCGATGAGGTGAGCCAGTTGAGCGGCACCGTGCTGCCAGAGCTTGGGGGATGTTCGTTGCATGGTGTGATTCTAGCCGAAGGATTCCTCTTCGTGTCTGGGATAATCTAAAATGCCAACGATGGGCTGGAAAGATTCACGCGAGGAATAGCGATGTGCCAATTTCAAATTCAGCAGCTGAACGAGCGACGCGGACTGCATGTGCAGATTGAAGCGGCAGGCACGCGATTGACGTTTCAGGAAGTGGCTCAGCGGTGGCAGGCCGATCCGCATTTCTGCCAGCAGTTCAATCAGACGCTGGCCGATGCCCCGTACGTCGCGTTTCGCTGGGAGTTGCCGGGGCTGGTCGAAGGGAGTTTTACCCAGCCGTTCGAGTGCGTGGTGGCCGAGAGCCTGGAACTGCGTCAAACGGCGAAGTCGTCGGCGTTTGACGAGCACTTTACCGGCGAACAGCAGGTCGTCACGTTCCCGAACCTACGCGGCGATGCGATTTTGGTGGTACCGGAACCGTTGGCAGAAAACGATGCGTACCCGCACCTGGCCGCGTTCGTTCGTCATGCTTCGTCAGGGCAGCAATGCTTACTTTGGCAGGCCGTGGGAACGACCTGGGAGAAGCGAATCAGCGCGAAGCCAGTCTGGCTCAGCACGGCCGGGGCCGGTGTGCCGTGGCTGCATGTGCGACTGGATGATCGGCCGAAGTATTATTCGTATGGGCCGTATCGGGACGTTCGGGCAAGTCGTTAGTAAGTGGGAAGTGAGTTACTTCGAGTCGCAACTTTTGTTGTTTGAGGATCTGCTGATCAATGCCAATATCACAGAATACGACATTTGCCGGGCCCGAAGCGGAGTCGAAGGGACAGCGGATTCGAGGCCGTTCGATCGCACGGTTGTTAGCGGCAGACTTCCGCGAAACGGGATTGGAAGTGTCGGAATTAGAATGCTGGCGCGATGCAGGGTGGATTTTTACCGTCCGGTCCGATACTTCCACCTTGGAAGTCATCGTCCTGGCGGATCACGTCGACGAGAGTCGGTGGATATTGCAAATCTCACCGAGCTATCGGCCTGGTTTCCTGACGCGATGGTTCGGTCGTACCGCGTCGGCGACCCCCCAGAAAGTGTTCCAGGCAGCGGTTCGATGTCATGAGACGTTGGCGACGCATGGCTATCTTGAGTTTCAATGGTGCTGGGACGATTTTGCCCAAGGTGAGCAATGCTCGCCTGAGCCCCCGCGACCAGCTTGAGGCGAATGGACGCTAACTTGCCCCGGTCTCCAGCCACTGCCCCAGGCCGTTGAGGATCATATCAACGGCGATCGTGCCGGTGAGCAGGGCCATGATGCGGCCGATCGTGTCGAGATAGCGTTCCATGATCGCTTCGTGACGCTTGCGGATCATGTCGTGGATCCACTTCAGGATGATGATCGAGACGACGCACACAAACACCGAGAAGGCAATCGCCCCGGCTGCTTCCGGGATGCTGACTTTCGCACCGGTGACGATCGACGCGCTGATGGTGCCAGGCCCCAGCATGAAGGGTAATGCCGTCCCTTCCGCCCCGTGTGGTTTATCGCCGCGCAGCGATTTGAGGGCCGTGCTGCCGTTCATCACCAGACGAATCGAAACCAGCAAAAAGACAATCCCACCAAACAGCAGGAACGATTCGTAACGGACTTTGAAGATCGTGGTGAAGATCGTGTCACCGACGACCGCGAAGCCGAAGTAGATGGCCGCGCTGATCAGGCCGGCTTGAATCATCATCCGCGCAAAGCCGCGGGTATCGAGCCCCTGAATCAGGTCCAACAGGTAGATGCATAACAGGAAGGGATTCAGCAGAACCAACAGTAACGTCGTGGAATCGATCAGTGCTTGGCTAGGCATCGTGGGGCTTAGGCTTCTAGTACGGTCTTGAGAAATTCTTGCGTGCGCTGCTGCTTCGGCTGGGTGAAGATCTCGCTAGGGGGACCTTCTTCCAGGATGACGCCTCCGTCGAAGAACAGCACGCGGTCGGCGATCTCGCGGGCAAAGTTCATCTCGTGCGTGACCAGCAGCATCGTCATGTCCGATTTTTCGGCCAGTTGACGCAGCACGTTCAGTACTTCATGCACCAGTTCCGGGTCGAGGGCCGAGGTGACTTCGTCAAACAGCATGATCTCGGGCTGCATGGCCAGGGCCCTGGCGATTGCAACACGCTGTTTTTGCCCGCCAGAAAGCTGCGCCGGGTAGGCATCGGCCTTGGCGTCCATGCCGACCATTTTCAGTAGGTTCATGGCCGTTTCGTCCGCAACATTGCCTGAGACGTTATTCACCAGCTTCGGTGCCAGAGTCAGGTTCTGACGTACCGAGAGATGCGGAAACAGAAAGAAGTGCTGAAAGACCATCCCCAGCTTCGCACGCATCTGGTGTAGGTGCGCTTCGTCCGCTTTCTTCTCGTGGCCGTTGACTTGCATTGTCCAGACGGACTCGCCATCGACCAGCACGCTTCCGCCGTTGGGGGCCTCCAGCGTCATGAGAATGCGCAGCAGGGTGCTTTTGCCAGAGCCACTGGGGCCGATAATCGCGATCTTCTCGCCTGACTGAATGTCGACGTTCAGGCCCCGCAGCACCTGGTTGGGGCCGTACGTCTTTTGCAGATTCCGAACTTGGAGCTGGGGTGTGGTTTCACTCATGAAGTCATTGCCGCGGTGCGCCGGCGTAACCATTCAACCGACAGGCCAGCCAACAGGCTGAGCAGGATAAACAGTACACCCACGATCGTCAGGGGTTCGAGGTATCGGTAATGTTCGTTGCCGAAGATCTTCGCTTCGTTCAAGATTTCCAGAACGGTGATCGTTGACAGGAGCGGAGCTTCCTTGAGCATCGCAATCAGGTAGTTCCCCAGGTTCGGCAGAATGGGGGGAATGGCCTGGGGAAGGATCACGTAGCGATACGTTTGGTACGGAGTCAGGTTGAGCGCCTTGGCGGCGTTCCATTGGCCACGGGCAACGGCGTCGAGCCCTGCCCGATAGACCTCGGCCGTGTAGCAGCTGTAATGGACGCCGAGAACCAGAATACCGGTCATCAGCGGCGAGAAGCCTCGCCCAACGATATCGATCATCACGTAGTACACGAAGAACAACTGCACCAGCAGCGGCGTACTGCGGACAAACTCGACCACGCCCCACGCCGGCCAACTGATAACGTGCGACTTCGATCGCCGCATCACGGCCCATAGCAGCCCGAGCAGCAATGCCAGGATCATACCGCCAGCGACGGCTTCAAGCGTAACGACCAGGCCGCTAACAATATCGGGCATCACTTGCCAGACGACTTCCCACTTCCACATGGTTAGTTCCCTCCTCCATAGTCGCGGCCTTGGGAATAACGATGCTCGAGCACGCGGAAGACCGCGGTAATGGTCATCGATAGCAGGAAGTAGATCACCAACAGCAGCCCGAAGATTTCCAGCGATCGATGCGTATCATCGCGCAGAAACTTCCCTTGCAGGGTGAGGTCGGTGACGGTGATCGTCGAGACCAGGGCCGTCCCTTTCAGCAGTTCGATCATCAGATTGCCAAACGGGGGAATCATGCTCAGGATCGCTTGCGGAAAGATGACGTAGCGCATCGTTTGCCAGCGGTTGAGGTTTAGCGCTGCGGCGGCCTGGTACTGCCCTTTGGGAACCGCATCGAGACTGGCCCTTACGACTTCCGCTCCGTAGGCTCCGACATTCGCGCCCAGCACCAGGATGCCGGTAGTGATGGCATCGAGGCGGATGTTCGTCAGTTCCGGCATCGCGAAATAGAACCAGTACAACAGGATCAGCGCACTGGCCCCGCGAAAGACGGTGATATAGATGGCGCTCAGCCAGCGCAAAATCGGATCAGTCGATTTGCTCCATACACCAAACAGCACCGACAGAACGATCGCCACCGCGCAGCCGCCCAGCGTGATGAAGAGGGTGATCCAGAGCCCTTGCAGGAGGAAGGGTAGGAGATCGAAAGGAGGGGGAAGGTTGCTCACGGTGCTTTCGACAATTCCTTTGCGGTCATGTTGCCTGGCAGGGTCGACTGGTCGAACCCGAATCTCTTGACCAGTTGCAAATGTTCTGGCGAGCCAATGAACTGGGCGAGTTCTTCGTCGAACCGCTCGCGAAGCGCGACGTCTTCCTGGCGAAAGCCGAACGCACCGTAACCGCGAATCGATTGACCATCAATGACCGGATCGTGAAAGTCTGTTGCCTTTTCGATTTCGTCGCTGGCCTGCTTCTGCAGCAGATCGTTGACCGTCAGGTCGGTTGCGGCGACGGCATCGATCTGACCTCCTTTGAGCCCCAGGATCGCGCTGTTGTAGTCGGAGAAGACGAGCACCTGTCTGTCATCGACCCCCATGTCGCGGGCATAACCTTGCTCGACGCTGCCCCCCATGACGCCGAGCTTGGCGTTGGGATTGTCGCGCACGTCTTCATATCCGTGGAGTTCGAGCGGGTTGCCGGCCTTCACAATGAACGATTCGCCGATCGCATAGGAAGGATTCGAAAAGGAGATCTCTTGGGCCCTGGTCGGGGTGATGTACATGCCAGCCGCGATGATATCGAACCTTTTCGCTTTCAGGCCTGGGATAAGCGAACCAAAGTCAGCCACAATGGGTTCGACGTGCTCGACACCCATTCGCTTCAGAATTGCTTTCGCGATTTCGGGGGCCTCGCCGGTTACTTTTCCGGAAGAGGTATCGAGGTAGCCGTAGGGGGCTTCGTTGGCGAATCCAATGCGGACGGTCCCGGCCTTTTGAATCCGCGCTAAGGTCGCGTCAGCACTGGTATTAGCGTGATTAGCCTGCCAAAAGATTGCGCCCAGGCATGCTGACAGTATTAGCAGTGCTAATACACCGGTTAACGAAATCTCCGACTTTTTTTCATCGAACATTAGTTCGTGTGTTTCGTAACTATTGATAAGTAAGTAGGTTGCGTCTTGCGTAGGTTGTCCGTGAAAACAATGGTTTGCACGTTGAACTTCAAGGCGTGATGTGCTAAATTCTAAAGCTAATTAGTTGCAGCAGCAACCATTGCTGCAGTAATTTTCGCGAATCCGAGAGGCCGGGTAATCCCTGAGGTTGTGTTGATTTCAGGGACGCGAGTGAGAGGATTTAAGAGGAGGTGATCAGGCCGGATGAACATCCGGAAACCCCGCGTCGAAGATGGCGCGCAGCTTCGTAGATTGGTGGCAGGCAGCGAAGAGATCGATGACAACTCGTGTTATCTCTATCTGCTGTTGTGCCAGGATTTCGCCGACACGTGTATCGTGGCGGAAGTCGATGGATCGATAGTTGGCTTTGTGACCGGTTACACCCCACCGACGCGGCCGACTTCCTTATTTGTATGGCAGGTGGTAGTCGCACCGGAAGCGAGACGCCAGGGTTTAGCCAAGCGAATGCTAGAAGCACTGATTGCTCAATTTCCTGGTGAGAAGCTCGAGTGGGTCGAGGCGACGATTACGCCTGACAACCAGCCATCTCGCCGACTCTTTGATGCCCTGGCACGTTCTATGCATACGGAAATCGCGTTTACGCCGTATTTCCTTGCCGAGCACTTCGGAACCTTTGCCCATGACCCGGAAGAACTTTGTCGGGTCGGCCCCATTGGCCCCAACCGAAAGAGATCATGAATATTATCGACCGAATGGAATCAAACGTCCGTAGTTACTGCCGCTCGTTCCCCGTGACGTTCAAGACGGCGAAAGATCACTTGATCATTGATGAACGCGGCAAGGCGTACATCGACTTCTTCGCCGGAGCGGGCTCGTTGAACTACGGCCATAACAACGAAACATTGAAGAACGCGCTGATCGAATACATCTCAGGCGATGGCATTACGCACGCGCTAGATATGACGACGGTTGCCAAGAAACGCCTGTTGCAATCGATGCAGGACGTTCTGTTCGCCCCGCGTGGGATGGAATACAAGGTGATGTTCCCTGGCCCCACGGGGACCAACGCCGTGGAAAGCGCCTTGAAACTGGCGCGAAAGGTGACCGGACGACGCAACGTTATCTCGTTCACCAACGGTTTTCACGGCATGACGCTTGGTGCGCTGGCGATCACGGGCAACAGCGGTAAACGCGCCGGTGCCGGTGTCTCGCTGCACGATACGACCCACATGCCGTTCTGCGATTACTTCGACGCCGAAACCGATACGATCGCGATGATTGAGAATTACCTGGAAGACAATTCCAGCGGGATCGACAAGCCGGCGGCGTTCATTCTGGAAACGGTTCAGGCCGAAGGGGGCGTCAACGTCGCTTCCAAGGAATGGCTACGACGGATTGCCGAACTGGCCAAGGCTTCCGGTGCCCTATTGATCTTGGACGATATTCAGGTCGGCTGCGGTCGTACGGGCCCGTTCTTCAGCTTTGAATTCGCCGACATCGAGCCCGATATTATCTGCTTGTCGAAGTCGTTCTCGGGTTACGGTCTGCCGTTGTCGGTGGCGCTGATGAAGCCTGAGTTCGATGCCTTCAAACCAGGCGAGCATAATGGTACGTTCCGCGGCCATAACCCGGCCTTCGTCACAGCGGCAACGGCCATTGAAACCTACTGGCGAGACGATCGGTTGTCGAAGGAAGTGCACGACAAGGCCCGCATCATCAAAGATGCGTTCCTGGAGATGGCCGACCGCTACGATGGCAGCGTCCGTGGCCGCGGTATGATTCAAGGGATCGAATTTCCCGATCGCAGCCTGGCCGGCAAGATCTCGAAATCGGCGTTCAACCGCGGATTAATCGTGGAAACGGCAGGCCCCAACGACGAAGTGCTGAAGGTCCTTCCGCCCCTGACGATTGAGTTCGACGCGCTGAAAGAAGGCCTGCGGATCATCACCGAAGCGATCCACGAGAATCTGAAGTCGGAAGTCTCGACCAAGGCCGTCGTTTCGGCCAAATCGTAACCGACGCCGCACCATCGATTCCTCGGTGGTTCCTCCTTAAATGGGTGGTACACCGGAAGACAATAGCCGGGGGCCTCTGCCAGCGTAGAGTGCCCCCTGTTCTTTTTGGGCGGCCGAGAGGATCATGCTACTAGGAATTTCCCAGGCACTCTACGGCCTGGGGTGCCCATGGACGAGACCAACCAACATTCAACCCCACATAAACACAGGAGAAACAGATGATTGTACGTAGCCTGGAAGAGATCAAAGGGACCGATCGCGACGTCGATGGTGGCAACTGGGTTAGCCGCCGATTGCTGCTCGCTGGCGATAACATGGGCTTTTCGCTGCATGACACGATCTTGAAAGCAGGGACCACCACCCCGATTCACTACCAGAACCACCTGGAAGCCGTTTACTGCATTGAAGGGCATGTGACCGTCGAACTCGATCCGAGCGGCGAGAAGTACGAAATCAAACCAGGCACCGTCTACGCGTTGGACAAGCACGACAAGCACGTGCTGATCGCTCACGAGGATACCCGCGTGGTGTGTGTCTTCAATCCGGCCGTGACTGGCACCGAAGTCCACAACAAAGATGGGGTCTACCCAGTCGCGAACGATTAGTTGAATTAAGTCAGCCGAGGACGATCTTCGCGGGGTTCAAATTCCGCGGAGATCACCGGTTCGGCATCCAGGTCGGCGGCTTCCATCAGTTCGACCACTTGCTCCAGCGAGGTGACCAGGCCTCGTACTTCTTCTTCCTGTAGCGACATCAGCCGATTGACGAACTGCTCTTGCAAGGGTGTCGGAATGCCATCCAGCTTTTGCTTGCCGGTTTCAGTCAGATGAATCAGTACTCGGCGGCGGTCTGGGCTGTTGCGAACACGCTCGATGAGTTGTCCTCGCTCCATGCGTTCCAGGATGCGGGATACCGTCGCAGCGGCGAGACCGACGCGACTAGAAACCTGGGCCGCGGTCACTTCATCCTTTTCCTGGGACAGGTCACGAATGGCTCGCAGGCAAAGCAGCTGAGGAAGGGTCAGGCCCGAGTTCCGGGCCAACGATCGAGAGTACTGGGAAGTCTTCAGAATGACCCGACGAATGGCCCGCAACATTCGTTCAACTAGGTCGGTTTCTTCCATCAGCAGAAGCAATCGCAGGTGAGTTTCTATTGCGAAGTAAGGTTTCGCTTCAATCTAGCCCTGAAGGGTACATGTGTCGATACCGCGGTTTGATCGATGGGGATCCTCTTGAATGGTAGGGGCGATAATCTTTGCTTGACGCTACTAGACGACTGGTCTAATATTAGCAGGGCACCCCCGAAATGGACGACAGGTAATTGGTTGTGGGCAACGAAACAAAAAGCGAAATCATCGAGGCAGGCCGCAAGGCGATGATTGCCAAGAGTTATAACGGAGTCGGGTTGAACGAGATTCTGACTGACGCCGGGGTACCCAAAGGCTCGTTCTACCACTTCTTCAAATCGAAAGAAGAATTGGGAGTGGCAGTCATCGAGGCCTCGGTCAACGAGAACACCGAGAAACTTCGTCAAGCTTTAACCGATCCGAAGTTGAGCCCCCTCAGTAGGTTGGAGCAATACTTCATTTGGGCACGCGATGATATTAATTCCCGAGAATTGCGGCAGGAATGCTTGATTTGTAAGCTAGCTTTAGAATTGTCTTCTTTGAGCGAACCTTTGCGACTTGCGGTGCGTCAGGGGTGGGACCAGTGGCGGGTCATCATGACCGACTGCCTTCGCGAAGCCCAAGAGGCCGGAGAGATCGATCCGGCTCACGACCCAGGAGCATTGGCCGAGTTTATTGTCTACTCTTTCGAGGGGGCGATGATTCGCGTACAGGTAGATAATCACATCCGTCCGGTGAACCAGTTCCTGCATTTTGTCTTCCAAGTATTACTGAAGCGCCCGAACTGAAACGCGACACGTTCGCCAGGCATCACACATAGACGACCGGTCTACTATTTTGACAGCAGTGGAGATGGAGAAGGGTATGCGTATCATCCTGATGACGCTCGCCATGTTGGCGATGGGGGTTTCTCCTGCGTTGGCTCAGATGCCGCCGGCAGCCGTTCGCGCGGTGCCTGTGACGATGCAGACCGTCGAGCCGCATCATCGCTTTACCGGTAGTTTGAAAGCGGTTGCACGTGGGGCCGTGGCAGCCTTGGAAGATGGCCGCGTGCTGGAAGTCACGGTTCGCGAAGGAGCGACGGTCAAGAAGGATGACGTGATCGCACGCATCGATTCGCGTCGCCTGGAAGCTCAGAAGGGGGAACTCGAAGCGGCCCTGGGAACTGCCGAAGCGTTGATCGTTCAGCGTGAGGCAGAACTCCGTCAGGCCAATCTCGACATGGAACGCTCGGCCTCGTTGATTCGTAACAACGCAATCTCGAAACAGCAGCACGAACGCAGCGAAACGGAACTGACAATCGCTCAGGCCAAGCTCGATACCGACCGCCGCCGATTGGACGAGATACGACGCCAATTGGATCTGATTCAAGTGCGGCTCGATGACACCGAAGTTCGCGCACCGTACGACGGTCAGGTAATCATGCGTCACACCGAACCAGGCGAATGGATCAAAGCAGGCGAACCGTTTGTCACGCTGGTCTCGACCGGGCAGGTCGAAGCCTGGTTGGAGATTCCTGAACGCTATGCCGCGACCGTCTCGCAGTATGCCCAGAAGGTTGCCGTGCATATTGTGGGTACCGATCGCAAGTTCGTTTCGGCATCGGCTAAACGCGTGCACGAAGTCCATCCGCGAACGCGGACCTTTCAGTATGTGCTAACGCTCGATGCCCAGGATGCGATTCTCGCCCCGGGAATGTCGGTCGAAGCCTGGCTGCCGACCGGTCCGGCCGAGCCTTCGCTGACGGTGCCTAAGGATGCGATCATTCGCTCGACCGGGATGGCGTATGTCTTTAAAGCAGTCACTGCTGAGGGACAGACAACGGCGGTTCGCACATCGGTAACCGTGAAGTTTGAAACCGGCAGCCTGGCGGTTGTTGAGTCCCAGCAACTTGCCGCCGGAGACCTGGTGGTGATCGAAGGAAACGAGCGGCTCTTTCCTGGTACGCCGATCGCGGTGTCTGAGGAGCCTGCCGTGAATTCGACGACGGCCGTGAATCTGACGACCCAGCCTCGCTAATCCCGCGCGTGTGCCTTGGTGCTGTTACGAGAATACCTTTAGGACAATCCTATGAACTTCATCCAACTCGCGGTCAGACAGCCCATTACGGTCGCAGTGGGGGTGATCCTCAGCATCATGGCAGGCGTGCTCGCGTTCACTCGCATGCCGATCCGCATGACTCCCGAAGTAGAGTCGGTTGTCGTTTCTGTGATGACCTACTGGGAGAACGCTTCGGCTCAGGAAATCGAGTCGGACGTGATCGAAGAGCAGGAACAACGACTCGGCGACCTTTCCGGTCTCGTCTCGATGACCAGTATCAGCCAGCCGGGCTCGGGGCAAATCCGTCTGGAGTTCATGACCGGCACGAATATCGACGAAGCGATGGCCGAGGTCGATCAGAAGCTATCGGAAGTCTCAGGCTATCCTGCCGAGGTGGATCAACCGCAGGTCGAAGACTTCGACCCGGAGTCGGTCGACTACATTGCCTGGATCGGACTGGCCTCGACCGACCCGAACTTCGACGCAACAACGCTGTACGACTTCATGGAACGCCGTCTGCGTCCGCGGTTCGAGCGAATCCCTGGCGTGTCGCAGGTGGGTATTCGCGGTGCCCGCGAGAAGGAAGTGCAGATTCGTGTCGATCCGGTGGCGCTAGCTCAGCGTGGGATCACCTACCAGGAACTGGTCAACGCACTGCAGTACAACAACGGCAACTTCTCTGGGGGCAAGCTGCCGGAAGGGAAAAGCGACATTCGCGTGCGAAGCGTAGGACGCTTCCGCGATGCCCAGTGGGTTGAAAGCCTCGTGATTCGCCGCGAGCAGACCGGTCCGATCTATTTGCGTGACGTAGCAACGGTTGAAGTGGCCCATAAAGAAATGACCGAATGGGTGCGGGCCCGCGGCCAGACGATGCCGTTCTTCAGCTTCATGCTGGAAAGTGGCGGGAACCTGCTAGAGACGATGGATGGCATCAAGCAGGAACTCGATGAGTTGAATCAGCCTGGGGGTGTGCTCCAGCAAGAGGCCAAGCGACTGGGCGTGAACGGTACCTTCGAGTTGGTGCAAACGTACGACGCCACCACTTACGTCGTCGATGCGATTGCCCTGGTCGAAAGTAATATCTTGATGGGTAGCTTGCTGGCCGTTTTAACGCTGCTGCTGTTTCTAAGGTCATTACGGACGATTGGGATCATTGCGATCGCCATTCCGATTTCAACCGTGGTGGCCGTGGTGGTGATGGTGGCGCTGGGGCGTTCGATGAATATCATCTCGCTAGCCGGGATGGCGTTCGCCGTGGGGATGGTGGTCGATAATGCGATCGTGGTGATCGAGAACATCTTCCGCCACATCGAAATGGGCAAGTCGGCTACCAAGGCAGCGGTCGATGGCACGCAGGAAGTTTCCGGGGCGGTGCTCGCTTCGACCCTGACAACGCTGGTGGTGTTCTTTCCGATTCTGTTGATTGAAGAACAAGCGGGACAACTCTTTCGCGACATCGCTTTGGCGATTATGGCTGCGGTGGGAGTGAGCTTTATCGTCTCGACCACCGTGATTCCATCCGCTGCGGGGCAGTGGCTTAAGGCGAAGACGATTCAGCAGCATGCCCATGAATCGGCGGAGATGAAAAACCCCAACGCCAAGCCGAAAAGCTTCGGGGCCCGCGTCTGGCGGTTCCTTGTCGCGCTGACCGATGTTCCGGCGATGGTGGGCAACACGGTTTACGCTTTGATTGGCAGTTGGACGACTCGCCTGCTGGTGATCGGTGGGTTTGGTATCGCGACGATCGTGGGCATTTGGCTTTTGATCCCGCCGCTCGACTATCTGCCGACCGGCAATCGAAACATTGTTCTTGGGATGTTGCTTCCTCCGCCTGGATATAACGTCGAGCAGCTTTCCGAGATTGGTGCTCGCATGGAATCGAAAATCAAACCAGCCTGGGAAGCCGCCGGCGATAAGTTCGGTGCCGAGGCCGTGATTCGCGGTCACGAGTGGAACGGTGAAGACCTGCGCGAGCCCGTGCCGATGATGGGCACCGATATGACGGTGATGCCTCCTCCCCTGGATCACTACTTTCTGGTGGCCTGGGATGGCCGCGTGTTTCAAGTCGCTATCTCGAAGGATAAAGAAAAGGTGGTCGACGCATTGCCTCTGTTCACAGCGGCTGCGGGTGGCGATCAGGCACCAGGTGTGATCAACTTCGCGTTTCAAATGCCGTTGTTCCGCACCGGTGGCACGACGGGTTCGGCCATCAAGATCGACCTGGTAGGGGATGACCTCGATCGCGTTAGCAATGCGGCAGGGGCACTGCTAGGCACGCTGATGGAGAAGTATGGTCCGTATAGTGTCACGCCGGAACCGGTGAACTTCTCGCTACCGACGCCAGAAATTCGAATCACCCCGAATGATGAACGCCTGCAAGATGTGAATATGACACGACGCGATATTGGTCTGGCCGTGGCGGCAAATGGGGATGGGATTTTGCTGCCGCGGTCTTTTGATGTCGGTGGCGAACTGAAGGATCTGAAGATCGTCAACATCGAGGCCCTGGAAAGCGACCCGACCAATGCGATGTTCAATTCACCCATTGCCACGCCGAGTGGTTCGGTGGTTGATATCGAGAGTCTGGCCACGCCTGAGCGTGTGGAAGCCGCCGATCAAATCAAGCACGTCGACCGGCGACGAGCCGTGACGCTGCAGTTCACGCCTCCGCAAGGATTGCCACTGCAAGAGGCGATCAACCAGGTCGAACTGGCCGTTGTGGAACTACGCGAGGCTGGGGCGATCTCGCCGGATGTCGAAATGCAGATGGCAGGCTCGGCGGGTCAACTCGCGCAGATTCGTCAGGCACTCATGGGAGACGGAACGGTTGTCGGTACGCTGTTCAGTTCCCTCTTTCTGGCCTTGGTGATTGTGTACCTGCTGATGGTGGTGCTGTTCCAGAGTTGGAGCTACCCACTGGTGATCATGGTGAGCGTTCCGTTGGCGTTGCTGGGTGGTTTCGCCGGACTGGCCCTGGTGCATCAGTGGAGCGTGGCCGATCGCTATATGCCGATCCAGAACATGGACGTCCTTACGATCCTGGGCTTTGTGATCCTGGCTGGCGTGGTGGTGAACAATGCGATCTTGATCGTCTATCAAACGATCAACTTCCTGCAAGGCAGAAGCGAAGAAGGGGACGACGTGAGCGATCTGTCGCCGCGCGAAGCGATCGCCAAGAGCGTGGAAAGCCGCGTGCGACCGATTCTGATGAGCACGCTGACGTCGGTGGGCGGTATGTTGCCACTGGTGCTGATGCCAGGCTCTGGTAGCGAACTTTATCGCGGCCTCGGGGCGGTCGTGGTGGGAGGGCTGGTCGTATCGACCGTGTTCACCATGTTCCTCGTGCCGGTGCTGCTGAGCGTGCTGTTCGATATCTGGAAGCCGCAGCAAGTCGAGATGGACGTGTAACGTCTTGCTCTCAGCTAGTCGTAGTCCTGCTCCGGCTCAGCCCAGGCTGTTGCGTCCCCGTTGGGGTCGATCTGGATATGGATCACGTGCGGTCGACAACACACGGGGCAGTCTTCGACGAACTGCTGTTCGCTTCCCTGGGATGGATCGAGCGGGATGACGATGTCCTCGCCGCAAGCATTGCAGATGTAAGTGATTTCCGTTTGCATCATGGCCGTCTCCTTTCAGTTACAGGCCCCTTATCAACTTCCGCATCCTCCGCATCCACCCCCTCCGCAGCCGCCTCCACAACCTCCTCCGCCGCCGCAGCCGGAATCGCCTCCACAGCCACCACCAAATCCGCCCCAACTCGAACTTTGAGCCGAGCGGAATTCTTCGGATAGTGGATAAAGATGGCCGGACGAGAACGCGGTAATACCGAACAGCCCGGCAGCAAGAAAGTATTCGTCTGCCGTGTTAATGCTGCTGCCAGGGGTTGATGGGTTGAGATGGGCATTTTCGTGCTGCCAATCCGCAAGGATGGCATTTCCCCGAGCGGTCCGCCCGCGACGAACGGCAAACCAAATGGCAGCCAACAACGCCGGGATGATCATCAGCACCAGGAAGAAGACGGGCTTTTCGCGCGAGATGCCAATAGCGATCTTGGCGAGTCCAAAACAAAAGACACCCAGCATAATGAGCGTAGGAACCCATCGCCGCGCGATTGGCTCGTAAGGGTTGGGCTCGAAGAGCCCCATTTCGGTGAGCTTGGCTCCGGCTTCTTTTGCGATCGGTAACGAGTTGGCGATTACTGTTTGGATGTTTTCGTTGTAGCTGTCTTGTACTTCGTGATATACGTGGCGTTCCAGGGGCGTTGCTTCGGGTGGCAGCGGACTGATCGCCGTCAGGTGTTTTTCGACCCGGCCCCCTGAGAAGCTTCCTTCAACCAACTGAATACTGCCATCTTGAATCAGCTTGGCAATGGTGGCGATCACCAGCCCTTTAGGTCCTTGAGCCAGGTAAGCGGCCAGGGTTGGTTCGTCCACTTTTGCGGGAATCGGCGGATCGGGAATGGGAATCAAGAAGCGGATGCCCAGCGCGATCAGCAGGAAGATCCCCCCCGCGATTGCGTAGAACTTGAGGAACGTTGGACCATCAAAGTCTAAAGGAGAAACGACGGCCACGGGTTCGGCCTGGCAGCCACCCAAGCTCAGCATGGGAAGGAGCACGAACAGAATCAGGGCAAGCCACTTCAGCGGATTGCGAGGGATGATGAAGTATCGACTACGATCGACCCAGCGGCTGTCGACGACCGACTCCATTTGCTCGCCGACGGAAGGCCAGATGTCCGTGGGAGGTGCCTCACTGAAATAGTGCTGGTAGCTGGCCAGGGTCTTGGAATACCAGTCGTCGAACTTCTCGGATTCTTCCCGGCGACCTGACGTAGGGCAATGATGCAAGGGGCGAGGCAAGACCTCGCCGCACATCTGTTCCCAGTAAGACTTGGTATAGGTCAGGTGCAAGTGCCAGGCCTGGTCGACCGCTTCCGATGGAGATACCGCGTGGCCAGCGACCATCGAGAGGAAGAGAAAGCGTCGGTACTCGTCGATCACCCGTTGGGCGAAACCGAGTCGCCAGCCGTTCTCGCGGGCCAGTCGAGCAGCGAACGTGAGTGTCGCCCCTGGCTCGTCGAACGAGAACGCTTCGATCTTACTCCATAGCGTAGCTGCTTCTGCTTCCATGGCACATGTTCCTGCATGGTGCATGAGGGTGTCAGCCACCTGAGAATTTCGTCGCTGAAATTTGCGGTCTGGCTGGCCTGCCTCTATTCTAAAGAATGTCTGACCTGCTTTGCGACATGGAAAGACCGCCCACTGCTAGATTGCCCGTTTTGCCGAGATTCCCAGCGCAAAGTATTGACTTCTTCTCTTAAGTGCCTCCGGAAATCCCCCATGCCCAAATTCCCGCCCATCGATCGCCGTCTGTTTATTAAGTCCACCATCGCAACGGCTGCTATTGCGACGTCGGCCCAAGCCAACGACACGGAAGTTCTTCGACATCCTGTTTATCAGGCAACAGGACTTCGCATCGGGGAAGTGACGCCAACGACTGCGATTGTGTGGACGCGACTGACCAAGAACACCGAGCGAAACAATGATGGGATAGTTTTCAAGAAGCGAGGTAAGTCGGAAGAAGCGTTAAAGACCCCGGTCGAGCAAATCGAAGGAGCTTGTCCCGGGCAGCCGGGTAAGATTCGGTTGCGCTATGGAATTGATGACATCTCGTTTCAAACAGAATGGATCAATGTAGATGAAGAATCCGACTTCATTCATCAGTTTCCCTTGAAGGATTTGAAACCAGCCACTCAATACACCGTCGTATGCGAAACTTCGGTGGATGGGGAACTGCATGAGCCCTTTGTCGGTACGTTCCGCACGGCACCCAAGCCAGACGAAGCCAAGCCGGTTCGCTTCTGCGTGATGACCTGCCAGGGGTATCCCGATCGCGATCATCCTGACGGGCACCCAATCTATCCTGCGATGACGGCGAAGGATCCCGACTTTATTTCGCTAACTGGCGATTTGATCTACTACGACAACGACGCCCCCAGCGCGATGACACCTGATCTGGCGCGTTTGCATTGGCAACGGATGTTCAGTCTGCCGCGACTGGTCGATACACTGAGTCACACTTCGACCTACTGGCTGAAAGACGACCACGACACGCTCGATAACGATTCGTGGCCGGGGCAGAAGTACGGTGAGTTGACCTTCGAGCAGGGGCAAGAGATCTTCCGCCAACAGGCACCTCTGGGAAGTGATTCGTATCGCACGTTTCGCTGGGGGAAGGACCTGCAAATCTGGCTGACCGACGGCCGTGATTTCCGCTCGCCAAATAAGAAGCCTGACGGCCCAGACAAAACGATCTGGGGAGCCGAACAGAAGGCCTGGTTCAAGCGAACGGTGAAAGAGAGCGACGCGACCTGGAAGGTATTGATCTCGCCCACGCCGATCGTGGGTCCAGACCGCAAAGGAAAGAACGATAACCACGCCAACGAAGGTTTCACCCACGAAGGGAATGAGATCCGCAAGTGGCTGCAGCAGAACGTGCCGGATAACTTCTTCGTCATCTGCGGCGATCGTCACTGGCAGTACCACTCGGTCGATCCGGAAACCGGGGTGAAAGAATTCAGCGTCGGCGCGGCCAGTAATTCGCATGCAGGGGGAACGCCGGGGCGAAACCCGAAGATCCATCGCTTCCACAAAGTGCAAGGTGGTTTCCTAAACGTGATGGTCGATTCAAAACCGGCTTCCTCAGAAATCACGTTCCAGCTATGCGATGTCGATGGAAACGTGGCCTTCGAGCAGAGGTTTGAGCGATCTCGGGGCATGTGACCGTGACGAGTCGTCATGCCGATGGTAATTTAGACGCGAGGTACAGGGCCTGTATTCGGTTGCCTTTTGACGGAACCTTCGATGGAACTATTCGCGGTTGAGATACGGACAGCGCAGTGGCAGCCGATGATCTTGTGGTATACGTCGGCATTGAATATGAAGTCTGCCGTCCGTAGTGAAGAAGAAGGGTATGCCCTGTTGGCCGGACGAGGCTGGCGGCTATCGGTTTTAGAACTTCAGGAAGACGAGCCGCGCGATCATTCGGCGATCAGCCTGGCGCTGGAGGTCGAGGACATCGTGGCTGCCCGCGAGCGTATCGAGCCCTTTTTGATGGAACCGCCAGAACCGATCGAGACGAGTGACGAAGGTTTCCTGCAGTGGTCGACGACCGACCCGGATGGTAATCGGATCAAGCTGTTTCAGTTTGTGGCTGTCGACTAACGGTCACCGCTTAACGTCGTGATCGCTTGTAACGAATGTTGCAACCGATCGCGACGGTCTCTTGAACGTCCGGCTGCTTGCCGGCCAGAGTCGCTTCGACGGCCTTGTCGACATAATTGACGGTGGCCTCGGCGGCGTTGGGGTTGTCATCCATGGCACCCATGTAAACAACTTTTCGGTCGCTGTCGATCACAAAGAACTCAGGCGTGCGGGTAGCTCCCCAGGCCTTGCCCAGTTCCTGCTTTTCGTCCTTGAGATACGGGAAGGTGAACTTCTCGGTCTTGGCTCGTTCTTTCATCGCTTCCAGGGAGTCTTCGTCGATTAGGTTCGAGTTCACAGCAATCAGGGCCACCCGGTCGTCGTTCTGCCACTTCTTGGATAGAGTTTTGATGCGATCCTGGTAGTCAACTGCGTAGGGACATGTGTTGCAGGTAAAAGCCACAACGACCACTTTCTTGACTTTTAGGTCCTTCCAACTGTGCGGTTCCCCGTTAGTTGCCGGTAAGTTCTCCCATGGCTGGACGACGTCTCCGATCGAGAGAATGGGGTTGTACTCGCCGGCTTGAATAGCGGTAAGCGGCAAAAAAACAGCACAAAACAGGGGAATAATACGAGATATCATAGGTCTTTCCGATTGTCGGACGTTCCGTTGGAAAGTCTGGGGGATAACTGGCTTTTTACTTCCGACAGCATAGACGACATTGCCGACGAAAGCAAAATTGCGCAACATGTGTCTCAACAATCAATTCAATGATAGTTTGACCATTAGGGGGCAGGTCAACCGTGGGCAGCCGCGCAGTTCAACTGGAATGCGAGGCCTGGGGGTCCATTGGGAATTGCCTCTGTTGACGGAGGTTATCTCAGCGTGTTGCAGCTTATTGGAAGTGTTCTGAGCAGCATTGGATTGTTTTTTCTCCATCTCTTTGAAACCGATGGATTTCCTGCGCGTTGGTATTGCGGTTCGGTATGGCACGAAGAGCCTGGGGTTGGCTGGCTGCACATCGTTTCCGATGTCGCCATATTTGGCGCGTATTTGACCATTCCGGTCGTTCTGGCGTACTTTCTGTTTCGACGACGTGACCTCCCCTTCCCAACCGTTATTGCATTGTTTGCCTTGTTCATTGTCTCTTGCGGTGTGGGTCACCTGGTCGAGGCGATTATCTTTTGGGAACCGGTCTATCGCTTTTCAGGGCTCATCAAAGCCGTTACGGCGATTGTTTCGTGGGGAACGGTTGTGGCGTTGTTTCCCCTGATTCCCCGAGTTCTCGACCTGCCCAATCTGGAAAAAATGAATGCCCAGTTGGAAGCAGAGATTGCCGAACGTCGACGGGCGGAAGCCCTGTTTCGGACGATCTTTTTCGGGGTGCCCAATGGAATCATCATGGTAGACCCTCTGGGAACCCTGAAAATGGTCAATCATCGTGTGACGCAGATGTTTGGTTACTCGGAAGACGAAATGATCGGGAAGTCGGTCGAGATGCTCATTCCGAAGGCCATTCGAGACCGCCACCAAGCGTTACGTGAATCGTTCTTTAAAGCTCCTCGCATGCGAATGATGGGGGAGGGACGTGATTTGTATGCCACGAGAAAAGATGGAAATGAATTGCCGGTCGAGATCGGGCTGAATCCCATTCAAATTGGAAATGAGCAATTCGTGCTGGCCTCGATTGTCGACATATCGGAACGCAAACGATCGGAGCGATCGCTGGCTGAGTACACCCGTCAGTTGGAGAAATCGAATGAAGAACTCGACGAATTCGCATACGTCGCTTCGCACGACTTGCGTTCACCACTGCAGGCCGTAAAAAACCTGGCCAACTGGATCCGTGACGACAATGCCGAAACGTTGTCGGACGAGTCGGTTCGCCATGTCGATCTGATGCATCAGCGTATTCAACGTATGGAGCGGCTACTGGATGACCTGTTGCAGTATTCTCGGGTGGGAAGGGTAGAACAATCGATTGGCGAAGTGGATGTAGCAAAGTTACTTGATGCGATTATTGATACGTTGCCCCGTCCCGAGAAAATGCAGGTTCAGGTTAAACCTGGAATGCCGGTCCTGCGAACTTTGCGGGCACCGCTCGACTTGACCCTAAGCAATTTGATTCAGAACGCAATTAAGCACCACGACCGTGACGATGGCATAATAAAGGTTTCGTGTGAGGATGCAGGAGATTACATCCGCTTTTCGGTTGAGGATGACGGACCGGGCATCTCTCCCGAGTTTCATGAACGTATATTTAAAATGTTTGAGACGCTCCGTCCCCGCGATGATGTCGAAGGAAGTGGCATGGGGTTATCGCTCGTCCAAAAGACGGTCGAGACGATCGGTGGAACTATCTCGCTTGAGTCGCAACCTGGCCAGGGATCGACTTTTTCATTCACGTGGCCGAAGAATACTCCGCTAGGAGATCAAGAATGATATCCCCTAATCTCCGAGTATTACTGGTAGAGGACGACGACATTGATGCCGAAGCGGTGAAGCGCGGTTTCGCCAAGGCCGGGGTGGCATGTCCTTTATATCGAGCGACCAACGGTATTCAGGCACTAGCAATGCTGCGTAAGAAAGATGGCGACTTTCAGAATGTGCCGTATGTCGTGCTGCTTGACTTAAAGCTGCCGCAGATGAATGGTCCGGAATTCCTTGCGGCGATTCGGGCAGACGAAGAGCTGCGTAAGAGTGTCGTTTTTGTATTGACAACATCGAACGACCCAAAGGATAAATTAACTGCGTATTCGCATTGTGTGGCCGGTTACATTACCAAATCGAACGCAGGCGTCGAGTTTAGAAACCTGATTCAATTGCTCGGTACTTATGCCGAGATCAATGAATTTCCGATTTGTGCTTAGAAGTTATCGTTGATGAACGTTGCCGTAGAAACGCCCAAGATTTTGCTCATCGAAGACGATTCGGTGTTTCGGATGCTTATCAAGCGTCTGCTGGGTAGCGACTACCAGATCGACGAGGCTTCCAGCATTGAGTCGGGCCGAAGCTTGCTGAGCACCGAGCGTTTTCAGTGCGTACTGCTCGATTATCGCCTGCCTGACGGGACTGGCTTTCAGGTGCTGCCCGATGCAATTGCACGTGAACTACCGGTGGTGATGATGACCGCCATGGGGCACGAGCAGCTCGCCATCGATGCCATTAAGCAAGGCTGTCAGGATTACCTGATCAAAGACGATTTGACACGTGCGACACTGTGCCGCAGTTTGACTAATGCCATGCGACACGTGCAATCCGATCGGCAGTCGATGCGGCACCGTCAGACGCTGCAGCGGGTGATTCAAGTGGCTGCAACGAAATGTCGTCAGACCACATCGGCCATTCGGCAAGCTTGTCTCGATGGCGCTACCGACTTGGAAGCCAAGGCTCCGTTCCTGGATCAGCTTGATCACTTGATGGACGGACTGACGGCCTATTCGCGACTGGCCTCGACCTCGTGGCACGCCGAGCCTGTTCGTTTGAGCGAGGTGCTCGCAGAAGTTCTTCACGAGATGAAGAATCGGACGGCTGATTTGGAAATTGAAGTCTCCGATCAGACCACGACTACGTTCAAGTCTGACCGAGAGGCAGTTCAGTCTATTTGTCGAGGCCTGTTCGACTTCCTTATCGAAGACGGTACGCCTGAGGCGACGTTCGCAGTTTACTCCGAGATCGAACAAGGACAGATTCTGCTCAAATTCGTGCCGAAAACGAAGAGCATCGAAGAGCTTCAGGCTCAGCTTTCGTCCCGAGCGGCCCTGACCGCAGATGACACGGTTTGCACGGGAATCGAGATTATTCGACTTCTCGTCGAACAGTTGCAGGGTACGATTTGGGCAGAGACTCAAGATGGCCAGGTTCAGATCCGCGTGGATTTACCCAACGGCAACCAGCTCGACGGATTGCCAACATTCTAAGTGCTGGCAAGTGGGGCTTGGGGTGACTAACTTTTTCTCGAACGGAGTTTTACCCATGTCGACCTGCGTGAAACTTACTGGTTGCGTGATTCTATTGGGAGCCCTATTTGCGGCCCCCACTTTCGCTCAATCACCGGCGGCTCCCGAAAAGCAAGCAGCCGCGGATGTCGATGCATTGGGTTCGCATATCGCGATTAAATTGCTTTTGATGAACAAAGAAGCGATCGTTCTAGGAGAGATGGCGGAGAAGAAAGCCCAGTCGAAGGCCGTGAAGTCATTCGCCCAGGAACTTGTCGCCAAGCATGAAAAACTAGAAAAGGCGCTCGAACCACTGATCGATGCCGACCATCTGGAATCGATCGAGTCGATCGAAACCGATATTCGCTATCCTCGCGGGGAACCGGGAACCCAACAGGAACGCGCCGATGCCGAGAGCATTCGTGATAACAAGTGGGTTTTGGAAGGCCGCCCCAAACCGGTGGAGCCGAAAGCCGATGCCCCACCCCAGAAACTGTCCAGCAAAGAGAATAGCGAAGTCGAAAAAGACGTCGATGTCGTTCAGTATCAACTGGCGGCCGTAAAAGACCACATCAAGTCGGTGGTCGAGCGGCTGGATGCGTTGGAAGGTACCGATTTCGACACGGCCTATCTCGACCAGACAATCCGTGCCCATGCCTGGATGTTTGCCGAGCTCGGAGCGATCAAGATCTCGGATCAGCCGAAGCTTATGCAGCTGAGTCTGCAAGAGAAGAAGATGGCCGAGCAACACCTGGCCGAAGCTCGGCGTCTGCGTGATCAACTTCAGCACGCCGGGAAATGAAACAGAAGCTAAGCCAGCAGCGTCGGATCAGGCTTGTCGTTGCTGGTTACTCTTCCGGCGTTTGTTTCGCCTTTTCAAAGAACATCATGTGCTGCCACGGCAGCCCGTCGAATTCGCTGGCCAACTGAAAACCGTTGGCTTCGTATTCAAGGATTGCCTGTTTCTTACTCATCTTGTGAAGCAGCTTGATGGGGACGTTCGGGTCTTCCATACGAAACTCGAGTAGTGCCACCTTGCCGTCTGGTTTCAGGGATTGACGCATTCCGGTCAGCATTTCGACCGGGTGCGAGAACTCGTGATAGACGTCGACGCAGAGGATCATATCGACTTTGCCCTCTGGCAGTTTCGGGTTGTCGATGTCACCGAGAATCAAATCGATGTTCTCGATCCCCTCTTCTTCCGCCCGGGCTTTCAGCAGACGTAGCATTTCCGGTTGAATATCGACGGCCAGAATCTTACCTTCTTTGCCCACCATCTCGGCCAGCTTGAGGCTGTAGAAGCCATTGCCGCAGCCCATGTCGCAGATGGTCATCCCTGGCTTCACGCCCAGGTTCTCGAGCATCTTCTGGCAGTCTTCTTCCCGCTGACGGCTTTCGCGAATCAACCAGGGGGCACCGTTGTAATGCATGGTCTGAGCAATCTCACGCCCTTGATAAATAGGGCGGCCATCCACCGACGTAACGTCCTGCTGAGCGGCAGCGAACTGGGTGGCAAAGCACAGAAAAGCAACGGCGAGAATAGCAGTACGAAGCATAGGATCCTGGTTGGGGCGGCCAGGCAACATTGCTAGGCCGCTTCCGAAGAGGGAGCAAATTCGGCGAGGCGATCCTCGCTCACGGCAAGAATCGACAAACGATGGGTCTTTGCAAATTCTAACACGGCTGGCTCGTCGAGGAGAATTGTTTTTTCTGCTTCGAGTACCAGTGTGCTTGCCCCGGCATCGACCATGGTCTGCAACGTGCCTACACCAATCGTGGGGACATCAAATCGCATGTCTTGCTGTGGTTTGGCCACTTTCACGACCGTGAACCCGCCAGCTTTGCACAGGGTACCGGCTCGCTGAATGCACGCGTCGGTCCCTTCAATGGCTTCCAACGCCAGCACGGCCTGGTTCTTGACGGCAACGCTCTGGCCAACATCCAGACGCCCAAGCTCCTTGGCCATTTCCCAACCGAACTGAATGTCCCGCAGTAGCTTTGCACTGGGCTGGGGACCTGCAATGACGCCAAAATTCACGAGCAACTCCGGTGCATAGTCGGTAGCAGGGTAGAAGGTAATTCCGCTGGCGGCGAACGCATCAACGATGGCCAGTAGGAGCGTATCGTCCTTGCGATCTTTCGTGCCCCACAGATGCGGAGCAAATGTCCGAAAGCAGAACCAGTCGGGGAAGTGGTTCCACAGGAATCCACGATCGAAGATCCGCACCTTATGGATTTTTCCTGCCATGGTCACTTCGGTCGCGTGGTGCTTCTGAAAGTGACGTTTCACTTTGCCAAGCTGGCCAAGCCCAACCCAGACGGTCGCGTCGCAAAGTTCTTCCAAGACAGGGTCAGCATGGTCTTTGACGGCGGCGCATACCACACGTCGGCCACTGCGCTGAATTGCTTCGGCCACGACGATCGGCAGGTTTCCCCATCCGGCCAAAAGTCCAACCGGAGGTAATTGCGAACTGTCCATGAGGCGATTCTTACGAGGCTTTCCGAATGACCGGTTCGACGATCACTTCGGCTTCCTTTTCCAGTTGTTCGATTCGTTTGGCCAACTGCTTGATGGTCTTTCGCATCTCCGGCAACTTTTTGATCGCCATGTGTTCGCCTAAGACCACCTTGGCCGGACCGGCAGGCACGCCCAAGCTTTGCTGTCCTGCGGGAATATCCGTGCTAACACCAGCTTTGGCCCCTACCATTGCGCCGGTACCGATGTGGACATGATCGCGAACGCCGACTTGACCGGCCATGACTACGTAATCACCGGTGCTCGAACTGCCAGCGATGCCGACTTGCGAGCAGAGTAGGTTATGTTTGCCGATGCGACAGTTGTGTCCGATTTGAACGCTGTTGTCGATCTTCGTGCCTTCGCCAATCAGCGTGGCTCCGTAGGTGCCGCGGTCGATCGTGGTGCCGGCACCGATTTCGACGTCCGATTCCAGGACGACGTTGCCTAGCTGAGCCGAGAGGATGTGTTTGCCGCTTGAGGAGTCGTAACCGAAGCCGTAAGCGCCCAGCACGGCGTTGGCATGCACGATACAGCGATCGCCAATTTCGGTTCGATCGTACAGGACCACGCCTGGGAAAATGATGACGTTGTCGCCGATGCGGCAGCCGGCCTGAATGGTAACGCCGCTGTGAATAATGCTGTTCTTGCCGATCGTGACGCCGTCGCTAATTACGGCACCAGCGCCGATGGTTGCAGTGGGATCGACGACCGCAGCCAGAGATACGACGGCCGAGCGGTGGATACCAACGTCGGCTTGTTGTTCCCAGGGCTGAAAGAAGCGAATCGTTTTGCCGAATGCCTCGTGGACGTTCGCGACAACGATGCAATCGATGTTCAGTTTGTCGGATTGTTGACGAACCAACACGGCGGATGCCTGGCAGTCTTCCATGAGCATGGCAACCTGGTCGGGCTTATCCATCAGCGTAATTTCGCCGGCAACCGCGTCGCGGATGATGTTGGCCCCGGTGATGACACGATTGGGATCGCCAAAGACTTTGCCATCAACAAGTTCGGCCAGTTGTGCCAGCGTGGTGCCCATGAAGGAATCCTTTCCAGTGCGGGTCGGGTCAATATAGATCGCCCTAATGTAGCTGGTTTCACCCCAACGAACCAACATCAATTATCGCCCGGACTTGAGGGCTGCTATCGCGCGAGCACCGCGTCGACGGCAGCATCTAAGCTTGGATAGCTATTGGGGATATCACCATCACCAGGTTTGCTGGAACGGGTTAAATAGAGGGCCTGCCAGCCGAAAATTTGCGGTGCTTGCACGTCATTTTCCCAGTCGTCACCAATCAGCAAAATCTCATTGGGCTGGCAGTCGAGTTCACGCGTAACGTGCTCGTAGAACTGCGAAGCTGGTTTTACCCAGCCGATTTCCGAAGAGATGAAGAGTGTCAGATCGAAGTCTGCCAGGTGCTGCTCGGCAATCGGTCGGAGCCGCTGATCGAAGTTCGATGCTAGCCCCAGTGGAATGCCGGCGTCGGCCAGCCGAGACAGGGCAGGGGAGACGTCTTCGAACAGGCACCAGTGCTCCGCCTGGCCGAAGTGTTTCCACAGATGCTTAAAGAGATCGTTCTGCTGGTCAGTAGTCGGCGAAAGAACGAAGTTAACGATTGCCTGCCACCGGGCAATTTCCGATGACTCGCTCGTTCGTAGCGGATCGTCAGAACCGTGACTCGTTTGAAAAGCGTGAACGCTGTATTTCGAGATGGCCTGATAAAACCGCTGGCGAATGGTCTGTAGATCGAGATCAATCCCGTGCAATTGTCCTGCCGCCTGGTAAGCATGGGCGACCGATGGCAGCGGCCGGATGACCGTGCCGACCGCGTCCAAAAGAACAACCTTTGGACGCGGAGCAGTTTTACGTTCTGGCGTCAGCGAACTAACCCCAAGGGAAGAAGCGATTGATGTCGAGGAAGATGACCGTCACCATCAGGGTCAGCACCATGGCCAGCCCCAGGTAGGTCAGGCGGATCATCCACTTTTCGTTCATCGCTTTGCCGCGGATCCCTTCGTACAGGAGGAACATCATGTGCCCGCCGTCGAGAACCGGAATAGGTAAGAAGTTCACCACTGCCAGGTTGGCACTGATGAGCGTCAAGAAGATCAACAAGCGGGAAACGCCTCGCGACGATTCCGCAGTGGCCACGTACAGGATCGTGCCTGGGCCACCCAGACCGCTGATCTGCATCTCGCCCGAGAAGATCTTCCGCAGAACGACAATGACCTGATTCATCCCTTCGCCCACTTCGCGGACACCCAGGTACAGGGCATCGCCCAGGCCGGATGCGTACTGGATCTTCTCTTCCACATCGAAGCGGAGATAACGGCTCTGCAACATGTCGGTCTTGGACGGGGCGCTGGAAACCGAGACATTTTCCGGCGTTCCGGAGTCTTTCTTCTTCACGGTGAGCACCATCTCGGTGTCGGGATGAGCGACTTGCAGGGTCCATTGAACGGCCTGCCAGGCGATCTCGTCCGTCTTCACTTTGACGTCCTTCGCACCGATCTTCATCTCGTCATTCACTTCCTTGGCCGCATCGGTAGTGCCTTGGAAGCCGACGATCAGGATCTCGTCGCCAGCGGCAAGACCAGCTTTGGCTGCCGAGCTTTCCGGCAGAACCTCGGCGATGGTCGTCGTCAGGTCGAAGGTCAGTCCTAGTGTCTGCAGGCCGATTTCATAGCCTGGCATGTATTCCGAAGAGAACCCTTCCGGAACAACCGTTTCGATCGACTTGGTTTCCTGTTTGCCGTCACGTTCGATCACGACTTCGATCGTTTGACCAGCCCACTTCGTTTCGCGGCTGGGCAGCGTGTAGCCATCGCCGAGAGCTTCGCCGTTGAGCGAGACGAGCTTGTCACCAACCTTCAGTCCGGCCTTTTCGGCGGGTGAGCCAGAGCGGATCGCCAGGATTGGGCTGATCTCCATGATCAGACCTGTCTCGCGATAAGGCACCGTTGGGATTTCGACTTCGACTTCTTCGGTCGTGTCGCTCTCCTTGTCGATCTTTCGCTCGAGCTTAAGCTTGAGCGCGTCGTATGGGTGATTGGCGACGTACTTCTGGTAGTCGAGGAAGTTGGCGATCGGCTGGCCGTTGATGCCAGTCAGATTATCGCCAGGCTTCAGTTTGTCGGCGACATCGCTACCAAAGACCATGTTCATGAGCTTGGGAGCGACGACCATCTTGGTTGTGTACATCGGAGCGACACCGATGGTCGGACGCTGGGCATCTTTGTAGGTGTTCTTGGGAACAATATCGATGACTTCCTGCTGGCCATCGGCACGCTTCACCACGAATGGCATCGCCTTGTCGTCGCCATTCATGATGATCCGCAGGGTCATGTCTTTGTCGAAACGCAGATCCTTACGAACCTTGCCTTCCGAGTTCAGGCCGACGATCTCATCGCCCGGGTTGAGCCCGACTTCCCACGCCGGCGAGCCCGGCTGAAGCCAGCTGACCTGAGCTGGAATGTAAGGAACGCCCATGGTGTAGGCGATTGCAGCGAAGATCACACCGAAAATCAGATTGAAAACCACGCCAGCGGAAATGATGGCCATTCGCTGCGGCACGCTCTTGGCGGTGTAGCTACGGGGGTTCACGACTTCCTGCTTGTTGCCTTGATCATCGACCGTTTCAATCATGGTCGAGGCCGATTCGTCTTCGGCGTTGTTGGGGTTATCGTCCTGCCCTAGCATCTTCACGTAGCCACCCAGCGGGATCGTACCGATACCGTATTCGGTCTCGCCCCACTTCTTTTTCCAGAGGGCCGAGATTGTCCAGGGGCCGAGGGTAATCGGCACGTCGAAACCAACGTAAAACTTATCGCAGCGCACGCCACAAGCTTTGGCCACCAGGAAGTGCCCCAGTTCGTGCACGAAAATAACGATGCCCAAGCCGATGATGCCCTGCATGAAGGCCCAAATGCCGCCTAAGTATTGGAGCAGGCTTGGTCCTTCGCTTGCCGCAAACAGCAAGTGATCCACTTGATAGACTCCTCTCGGGCCCAAGCATCAAGCTCGAGCAGCCGGGTTAATTCTGGGTTTGATTCAAACGGGTGTTCGTCCAACAGGTGGCGACATACCCGGTAAATGTCTACGAAACGAATTTTACCTTCTAAAAACTGCTGAACGGCCACTTCATTCGCGGCGTTCAGGACAGCTCCGCACGTTCCCCCACGCTCTGCGACCTCTTTTCCCAGTTTAAGGGCAGGGAAACGCTCGTAATCTGGGGGCTCGAATTCGAGCGAAAACGCAGCCGTCAGGTCGAGTTGTCTGGCAGGACACTCGGTGCGCTCGGGATACGTCATTGCCAGTTGAATGGGCATTCGCATATCCGGAGGGCTCATTTGGGCAACCATCGAGCCATCGACGAACTCTACAATCGAATGCACGATCGATTGGGGATGGACCACGACGTCGATCTGATCGACCGCCAAGTCGAACAGCCATTTGGCTTCGATTAACTCTAAAGCCTTGTTCATCATCGTTGCCGAGTCGACGGTGATCTTTGGACCCATTTTCCAGGTTGGGTGATCGAGCGCTTCATCAGCGGTGACTTCGGTCAGTTGCTGCCGGGTGAACTTACGGAAAGGTCCACCGGAGGCTGTCAGGATGACCTTGCGAACGTCGACCTCGCGTCCGGCTTTCATGGCCTGGAAGATCGCACTGTGTTCACTATCGACCGGTAGGATCTCGGCACCGGATTCTGCGGCTAACTTAGTTGCCAAGTGGCCGGCGACGACCAGGGTTTCTTTGTTGGCGAGTGCCACTCGCTTGCCGGCTGCGATTGCCGCGAAAGTTCCTTCAAGGCCTGCCCGACCAACGATGGCCGAAACAATAATATCGGCATCGCGATGGGCGGCTACTTCCTGCAGGCCTGCGGTACCGGTCAGTAGGGTCGTTTGTTGGGGGAGTTTCGACCAATCGAACTCCTGGGCCGCAGCTTCGTCGCTGGCCACGATGTACTTGGGTTGGTACTCGATGGCTGCTTTGAGTAGATCCTCCAGACGCCCGTGTGCTGTCAGAGCAAAGGGTGTGAATGCCCCCTTACTGGCTCGAATGACATCCAGCGTGCTGCATCCGATACTCCCGGTGGCTCCCAGGACGACAACGTTTTGGCTGGATTTCAAGGACAACGAGCTACGCATGGACCGCTTCTAAACAAGGGTGGCTTCTTCTCTACGGATTGTTCCAGAATTTCCTCATTCGCGAAAGATTACTGTGGAAAAGGAAATAATGGGTCCTTCGAAGTCGTTCCGGCTTCCTGCTATAACTGCTTAAATGCACGGTGATTCACCATGGACCGATCCATAAACCCAACCTGTTCACGACCTTTTGGCATGATTGTTACCATCGACGGCCCGGCCGGGGCGGGAAAGAGCAGCATTTCCCGGCGGCTGGCAGACGAACTTGGGTTCGAGTTTCTCGACACCGGGGCCATGTATCGGGCAGTAGCCTTGATGGGGTTACGGGCCAAAATCGATTGGGCCGATAAGAATCTTCTCGTGGATTTCGCGAAATCGGCATCGATTGATCTATCGGGCCGAGCCGTGATTCTGGATGGGGAAGACGTTTCTCACGAGATTCGCTCGCAACAGGTCACCGAAGTCACACGCTACGCCGCGAATAATTTCGGCGTGCGGGAAGAACTGGTGCGACTTCAGCGGGAAATCGCTGCCGGCAAAGACATTGTCACCGAAGGACGCGATCAGGGAACGCTTGTTTTTCCGAATGCGGAGTGCAAGATCTTTCTGACCGCCTCGCCCGAGGAACGAGCCCGCCGCCGCGTCGGCGACCTGGCAAAACGTGGTGAAACGGTTGAATTTGAAGAGATTCTGCAGCAGCAAACCAAGCGAGACGAAGAAGACTCGCAGCGCGAGGTCGGTCCGCTTCTAAAAGCCGAAGATGCCGTGGAAGTAATGACCGACGGTATGTCGGAAGCCGAAGTATTGCAGGAATTGGTCGGGATCGTACAGCGGTACCAGCATGCGTGAGGAAAAGCGAACGGGGGCTCGTTCGTGGTCCCAGCAACTGATCTATAACTTTCTGCGTGTCACGGCGAGGTTGGTTGCGGTCGCGTTTTATCGAATCCGCGTGTTTGGCCGTGAAAACTGGCCTGCCGAGGGTGGGGCTCTCGTCTGTTCGAACCACCAAGGCTTCCTCGATCCGCCGCTGGTCGGTCTGTGTTGCGATCGCCAGCTGAATTTCCTGGCCAAGAAGTCTCTCTTCAGGTTTCCACTAAAGGCCTTCATCGAACACCTTAATGCCATTCCGGTGAATCGCGCTGGAACAGGGCTGGATGGCTTGAAAGAGACGCTCAAACGGCTGCGAGGCGGGGAATTGGTGCTGATTTTCCCCGAAGGAACGCGGAGCGAGAATGGGGAACTGGGGCAATTGAAACCCGGATTCATCGCTGTTGCCCGGAAAGGAAGAACTCCGATCGTCCCGGTAGCCTTTGACGGGTCGTTCCAAGCATGGCCCAAGTGGCAACTGCTGCCGGCGTTGGGGGTCGTGCATGTGAAGATCGGAAAACCGATTACCGCAGAAGAAATTGCCCAGATGTCGGACGACGAACTGCTATCAGCGCTGCAGACGCGAATGGACACGATTTTTCGCGAGGTTCAGTATTCGCGAGCACGGTCGATGAATCCTCGTATTCACACCACAGACAAGACGCAGTTTGCCTAAACCGACTTTTCTTTCGGCGATTTTCGAGAATCGTGGTATCTCACCCCACCTTCTGTGGTTGATGGTAATTTGGGGATTTGCTACTTTTACGGGTTCTCACTGAATCGAGCGTTATGAAGGGTATAGTGGTTTACCCTGCGCAGGTTCGTTAGGTCCAGCATTTTTGCACTCGAATAGCCGCCTGAGGGGATCAGCCCAGCCGCCATTTTATCGTCTTTTGCGGCAGCTATTTATCTCCAGCGACTTCGAGCCCCCTGGTTCAAAATTTTTAAGCATGGTCAATCGTAATCTCATTCGCAATCTCGAAAGTGACGACACTCTTTTAGCGCAAATCGATGAGCTCTCGCCTGGTATTGAAGATACCTGGCTCGATGACACGATCGAGATGGAAGAATCGATCGAAATCAACAAAATCGTCGAAGGCCGTATTCTTCGTATGGACGAAGAGTTTGTGCTGATCGACATCGGCGGGAAGAGCGAAGGCAGCGTTCCCCGCGACGAATGGGATGAAGACGAAGATCCGCCAGAAGTTGGGGCTGTTGTTCGTGTTCTCGTCGAAGACGTCGAAGATGAATTCGGCCGTACCGACGACCCGCACGGCATGGTCGCCCTGTCGAAGCGTAAGGCCCGCAAGATCGACGACTGGGAACGGACGATGGAATCCATCGCCGAAGGTCAGGTCGTCAAGGGGGAAGTCACCCGCAAGATCAAGGGTGGTTTGCTCGTCGACATCGGCGTCAACGTGTTCCTACCGGCCAGCCAGGTCGATATTCGCCGTCCACACGACATCGCCGACTACATCGGCAAGACGGTCGAGTGCGAAGTGCTCAAGATCGACGCCGAACGCCGCAATATCGTGGTCAGCCGCCGTTCGCTCATCGAACGTAAGCGTAAGAGCGATCGCGAATCGTTGCTCAAGGAACTGGAAGTCGGTCAAACCCGCCAGGGCGTGGTCAAGAACATCGCCGACTTCGGTGCGTTCGTTGACCTGGGCGGTATCGACGGCCTGCTGCACATCACCGACATGAGCTGGGGCCGCATCGGTCATCCGACCGAAATGGTGAACATCGACGACGAAATCGAAGTTCAGATCCTGAACATCGACCACGAACGCGAAAAGATTGCTCTGGGTCTGAAGCAGCTGACTCCAAGCCCATGGGACGGGGTCGAAGAGAAATACCCAGTCGGTGCCAAGGTCAAGGGCAGCGTCGTCAACGTCATGAGCTACGGTGCATTCGTCAAGCTGGAAGAAGGCATCGAAGGTCTGGTTCACATTTCCGAAATGTCGTGGACCAAGCGTATCAGCCACCCCAGCGAAATCGTCAACATCAACGACGAAATCGAAGTGGTTATCCTGGGCATCAACAAGGAGAAGCAAGAGATCTCCTTGGGTATGAAGCAAACCCAGTCCAACCCATGGGAAAACATCAAGGATCGCTACCCAGTCGAATCGGTCGTCAAGGGCCGCGTTCGCAACCTCACCAACTACGGTGCGTTTGTCGAACTGGAAGAAGGGATCGACGGTCTGCTGCACGTTTCCGACATGTCGTGGACCCGCAAGATCGGTCACCCGAGCGAAATGCTCGAAAAGGGCCAGGAAGTCGAGTGCAAGGTTCTCAGCATCGACGAAGAACGTCGTCGTATCGCTCTGGGCTTGAAGCAGCTCGAATCCGATCCATGGGCGACCTCCATCCCCGAAAAATACCAGCCGAATCAGTTGGTTAAGGGTAAGGTCACCAAGATCACCAACTTTGGTGTCTTCGTTGGTCTGGAAGACGGTCTGGAAGGTCTGCTGCATATCAGCGAACTGTCAGACGACAAGGTCGAAAACCCCGAAAACGTCGTCAAGGTGGGCGAAGAAATCGAGGTCAAGATCCTGCGTGTCGATACGGAAGATCGCAAGATCGGCCTGTCCCGCAAGCGTGTCCAGTGGGCCGAAGACGAAGCTCCAGAAGGTGCCGACGCTGGCGGCGAAGCCCGCAGCGGATCGCCAGCTCCGAGCGAACTCAAGGGCGGTCTGGGCTCCAGCGGTCCGATGTTCTCGATGCCTTCGGAACAAGACAACAACGAAGAAAACAGCTAAATTGCTGCCTCTTCTTGTTAGAAATCAAAAAAGCCTCGAAGTTTCCTTCGAGGCTTTTTTCGTTGAGACTTCTGGCTCGATGCGGCGGGTTGGATGATCTTACATCCGGGCCTACCTGCGTAATCCGCAGTCACTGTGCCTTTTCTCCCGATTCTCTGGCCGTTTTGTGTAAATCCCGCACAACCGGATCATCCCGCGCATTGGTGACCGTTTCGCTACGCATCAAAGAAAGTGATAGCACATGGACGATAGCAGTGGTGTGACAGCGTGAAGAATTTCCCCCGCCACGTATCGAAAGCATTGAAGCAACCATGGCCACGAAGACCAAACGGAGTGAAACGGAGTTCGACGATTTCGAATCCGTGCAAAGTCCGCTCGAAACGTATTTGCGTGAAATCAACGAAACGGCTCTCCTTTCCGCCAAGGAAGAGCGCGAACTGGCTACCGCCATTGGTAACGGGGACGTTGCTGCTCGCGATCGGATGGTTCGTGCCAATCTCCGCCTGGTGGTGAACATTGCCCGTGGTTACACCGGCAAAGGACTGGGCCTGCAGGATCTCATCGAAGAAGGCAACCTCGGACTCTTGCGTGCGGTCGAGGGGTTTGACCCGGCGATGGGAACCCGTTTCAGCACTTACGCCAGTTACTGGATCAAGCAGTCGATCAAGCGGGCCCTGATCAACTGTGCTAAGACGATCCGTATTCCGGCATACATGGTGGAACTGCTGTCGAAGTGGCGACGAGCAACCAACCGTTTGACCGAAGAACTCGGTCGTACGCCCACTCCGGAAGAAATCGCTCGCGTGCTCGGTTTGCAGAAGAAGAAGCTGCCGATCATCAAGAAGGCGATCCGCATCTACAACAGCACCCCTCAGACCGATCAGGCCGACAACGGTTGGTCTCTGGGTGAAATGGTGACCGACGAGCGGCTGAAGAATCCCGAAGAGGAACTGGTCGAACACGACGACCTGAAGCACGTTCGCGAAATGCTGAAGACGATGGACGGCCGTGAATCGACCGTCTTGAAGATGCGTTTCGGCCTGCACGGCGAAGAGCCCCACACGCTGAAAGAGATCGGCGAAAAGCTGGGCCTGACCCGCGAACGCGTCCGTCAGATCGAAACGGAAGCCCTCAATCGCCTGGCCGAAGGCCTGCAAGATCCTCGCGAGCGAATGCTGGAAGGCCCGATCCGACGTCGTACGCGACGTTAATTCGGACGGAGAGGACCAACCCCTCTTCTGCCCATTCTTTCCGCGGCTGCAAAATCGACGTATATTCAGCACCTGAAACAAATCATGTCTCAGGTGCTTTTTTATTGGCTGGAGCGAGCAGCATGTCGGAAATCGATCTCAAGGCGTACATCCGCGATATCCCAGACTTCCCGAAGCCAGGTATCCTGTTTCGCGATATTACGCCGCTGCTGGCCAATCCTCACGCGTTCAACGAAGCGATTGATCAGATGGCCGCTCGCTACGAGGGGAAGAAGATCGACGCGATCGTTGCCGCTGAAGCACGCGGGTTCATCTTCGCTGCTCCGTTGGCTCTGAAGCTCAACTGCGGTTTCGTGCCGGTTCGTAAGCCTGGCAAGTTGCCGTTCGATACCCATTCGTTCCACTACGAACTAGAGTACGGCACCGACACGCTCTAAATCCACATCGACGGTGTTCAGCCAGGGCAAAACGTTTTGATGGTCGACGACCTTCTGGCGACCGGCGGAACGATGAAGGCCTGCTGTAACCTGGTTGAAAAGATCGGAGCCAACGTCGTTGGCTGCTGCTTCCTGATCAACCTGAAGGCCTTGGAAGGGGAACAGCGGATTGCCCCGTTCGAGTCGTTTAGCCTGATCGACTACTAATTCTGCCTATCCCTAACGAAGTTTTGCTGAATTGGCTCGTGGTTTGAAGGCAGGGCAGGGGACGGTTCTGCTCGACTTTCCAGCATTGCCATGCACCGGCCGTAGCGATTTGGTCGAGTGGTTGCCAGTCAACCACTCCGTCTGCCATGGTTCGGCATCGGATGTTTTTCCCATCCTTCATACCGAGATGACAGTATTTAGCCGTTAGGTGGCCACCAGGCCAAGTTGCAAAGCGTTTGAACTGGTGTTTGTCAAATAGATTCACACGTTTATGCATGTAAATGTGTAGATTCGACGTCTAGCTGTGCAATTTCTGCACATCGTATCGGTCAATTTTGCGTCAGTTCGTCTGCTACTCTGCCAAATTGTGTAAGTGGTCAATCTTTATCCAATGACCACTAGAACTTAGCTCTCGTGGTGCGTTCCCTTACTTTGCTTTTATGGGGTCGCTTCTTTTCGTTGCCGTCTAGCCGTGATTGGCAGTGGTTCTTGTGGGTCTGTTAGTGAAATCCAGAACAAACTTTGGCACGACTCGTGCATAAGAAAGGGTATCGCGCCCGTCGTGATAGCAACACCAACACCACAGGCCCTCTCCATGTATTTATTCTCCGATGTGACGAAAGTTATTGCGTCCAGAGCAATCCAGCTTATGGATCTGCCGACGTTGATACTTGTCGCATTGTTTAGCGCGATATCTTTCTGGTCAGCGCAGCAAGCATGCGCCGAGCCAACCGCCAAGATGAAGGAAGTGAACTCTGCTGCATCCCAAAGCGATGCCATCTTCGACGCCATGGTGGCCAAGGCGAAAGCCAACTCGTCCAAGCCGTATGAATCTTCGCACGAGCTTCCAGAAGATCTTAATAGCCTCAACTACGATACATATCGCCTGATCGCTTTCGAGCACGAGAAGTCGATCTGGAAGAAAGAAGCTTTGCCGTTCTGGCTAGAGTTGTTTCATCGCGGGTACATCTTCCGTGACGAAGTCCAGGTCTCGCTGTTACCAGAGAATGCCAAAGCGGCCCAACAAATCCAGTGGATGGAGTTCGACAAATCCCTGTTTCAATACCGGGGAGAGTTGGCAGGGCTCGATCCACCAAAAGACCTCGGCTATTCCGGGGTGAAGGTCATCGGGAAATTTCCCTCCTCGGAACACCCGCTGGAGATCGCTTCGTTCCTCGGTGCGAGTTACTTTCGGGCAATTTCGCCAGGGCAGTTTTACGGGACGAGTGTTCGCGGATTGGCCGTCGACATTGGTCTCGCAAAAGCGGAAGAGTTTCCGATCTTCCGCGAGTTTTGGATCGAACAGCCTGGGCAAGATGCCAAGCAGCTAAAGCTGTGGGCCTTGCTGGATAGCCCCAGCGTAAGTGGCGCGTACGCCTTGGTTATCCATCCGGACGAGACCATGACCATTGATGTGAAAGCGAAATTGTTCTTTCGTAGCGTTCCCGAAAAAGTCGGCCTGGCTCCGCTGACCAGCATGTTTATGTGGGGCATGGGGAAAGATGGACCTGAGAACGACCCACGTCCACGCGTACATGATGCCGACAGTCTTCTGATTCAAAAGGGAGAGAAGGATTGGATCCGCCGATCGCTGAACCGGTTGGACTTTCCTTCGTTGAGCAACTACGACGCGAAGGATCTGCACGGCTTTGGTTTAATGCAGGCCGAGCGGGCTCCAAGCCGATATAACGACGACGAAGCCAAGTATCATTTGCGTCCCAGTGTTTGGATTACTCCGAAGACTCCTTGGAAAGATGGTGCGATCCAACTGTTGGAACTGCCGTCGGAACATGAAGGGATTGATAACATCGGTGCCTACTGGATGCCGAAACAACCCATCGAGGTCGGCAAGCCGATCGATCTTGAATATCAAATTGCTTTTCTCCATCAGGCACCCAAGCAGCATTCGCTGGCGAAGGTGACTGATTTCCGAGTGGATCGCTCGGATAAGTCTTCTCTCCGTCTCACCGTCGTTTACCAGGGCGACACCATTTCCAAATTCTCTACGGAACGCCAGTTGCAAGCGTATATCGACGTGCAACGTGGCAAAGCGGAGAACGTCGTCGTCCGGCGAACCGCTCTGAACACCGTAGAAGTATCGTGCAACCTGATTCCAGATTCACCGTACGCCATGGAGATGGAAGTTTACCTCACCGACGAGGACGAACTCTTCTCTGAATCGTGGAGATATTTATGTCCCATTTAAGTTCAACAACCGATGTCGGTGCCTTATTTGAATCGTTCGGCACAGACACCCTCGGCGCAGTCTTTCCGAATGCACCAGCGCTGCACGAGGCCATTCCCGACGCGGACGTACGCGCTGCCAAGCTTGTCGTGTCGGACTATCTCCGCGACCTGGGCGTCACCGATACCGACTTTATCGCTGCTGAGAGTAAGCGTATCGTCAACGAAGCACTAGAGCAGATAGCGACCGATCCCAAGGCGAATGGAAAACGACTGCGCAAGGTTGCTATTCGACTGACGGTGAAGAAGCTTGCCAAATGGGTTCATGCGATCGAGATCGAAAACGACGCGAACAACCATCGCATTCCCGCTGGCGTGATTGGTGCTCACCTGCCAGAGCTGCTCAGCCAGAACCCCGAAGGTTTTTTAGCCGAGACCTTGCCGGAGTCGTTCGTGGCCAACGCGAAGTCGAAGCGAAAGCCGGTCGTACCGCAGCCAAAACCAAAAGAGATGACCAAGCAGCAATTGCCGCTGCTTCCTCGCTGGGGAAATCACCTGGCCGAGATGTTCGGGTTGAAGGAAATCGAAAGGCATTCGTACGACAAACCGATCAACTCTGAAGAAAAGAATGGCTGTTCTTTCTTTCAATGTTTCAACATCACGCGAAGCTTGTTGGCATTCTTGACCATCCTGACCACAGGCACCGCCGCGGCAGTCTATTGGGAAACGGTTGCCAATACGGGATTCTTCCAATATCCGCTGGTGGCCTTGTTCGTGTTGCTGTTTTTCTGGATCGCGTTCAGCTTCTGGACCGCCACGATGGGTCTGGCTTCGATTCTGTTCTCGAAAAAGCAGAGAGAATCGATTAGCCCTGATGATCCTGCTTACCTGGCTGGTCTGCCGCGAAGTGCGATCCTGATGCCGATCTATAACGAAGACACCATCAGTGTGATGGCAAATCTCAAAGCAGTGGCTCAGTCGCTCAAGTCGATCGGTGCCGCTGAAAAGTTTGATTTGTTCATCCTCTCGGACACCACCAATCCTGATATTTGGCTGGAAGAAGAACGAGCGTGGGCCAAGTTGGTGATCGATCTGCCGGACGACTGTCACGTGTTCTACCGCCATCGCCCTAAGAACATCAGTCGGAAAGCTGGAAACATTGCCGACTTCTGTCAGCGGTGGGGTGAGCACTATCCCTACATGATCGTGCTGGATGCCGATAGCGTGATGGCCGGTGAGACACTGGTCGAAATGGTTCGCCGGATGGAGAACGATCCGAAGATCGGTATTCTGCAGGTTCCACCCACCCCGGTAAATCGTCAGTCGTTCTTTGCTCGTACACAGCAGTTCGCTGCCCAGGTATATGGCCGTGTTTTCCTTGAGGGGTTTGCTCTCTGGTCGGAATGCGACGGCAACTACTGGGGGCACAACGCGATCATTCGGATTCAGCCCTTCATGCAGCACTGCGATCTGCCGGTGCTGCCAGGAAGCGGACCTTTGGGGGGCGAGATCCTCAGCCACGACTTTGTGGAAGCGGCTTTGATGCGGCGTGCAGGTTGGAAGATCTGCCTGGCGCATGACCTGCAAGGCAGCTACGAAGAATGTCCCACGACCATGCTCGACTACGCCCAGCGCGACCAGCGCTGGTGTCAGGGAAATATGCAGCACATGGGGCTGCTGTTGGCCGATGGTTTTCACCCGGCCAGCCGATTGCACTTGAGCATGGGGGTCATGAGCTACCTGGCGTCGCCACTGTGGCTGGTCTTTCTCACCCTTTCACTTGTCGCTGCTTTCATCAGTGGTGGTGAAGAAGGTGCGGCCATTCTCGGCGCGATGGCAGGCGGTTTGTTTGCGGCCACGATGGGAATGCTGTTGCTGCCGAAAGCTTATGGGCTGATTGCCATGTATCTTCGTCCTCAGCCGAACGATTCTCCTGAGGTACGCAAAAGGGCAGGGCTGAGCGTGCTTCTTGAGACGGGCATCGCGATCTTGATCGCCCCGATTATGATGCTGCTGCACAGCCAATTCGTCCTGGCGACCCTGCGAGGCAAGAAGGTGAAGTGGAATGCTCAGCAGCGAGACGATACGGGTGTTACGCTGGGTGATGCCATCATGATGCACTGGGCGCACACGCTGATTGGCTTGGCCGTCACGGTGGCTCTCTATGCGACAGCTCCTGCGTTCCTGTTCTGGCTCGCACCGGTTCTGGTAGGACTTGTCTTTTCGGTGCCACTTTCGATGATCCTGGGTAGTCTCGAAATTGGTCGAAAGCTGAAAGCGAATGATCTGTTGGTCATCAGCGAAGAGATTGATAGCCCTGAGGTGCTCGTTGCTCAGAAAAAAGCGATGGCACAGGGCTTTCGCGAAATGCATATGTCGCCCAAAGTCGATCCTTTCCAACTGGTACTGGAAGACCCAGCGTACCTTGTCCTGCACTTGGGGATCTTGCGTACGGCCGATCGAGAGATTCCGGTCTTCCGTGATCAATTGATGGAAATCCAAGCGATGGTGAAGAAGGATGGCCTTACGTCGCTGCCTCCTCAGATTCGATTCCAGGTGCAGAATAATCGTTATGCGATGGAACAGCTCCACATCCAGGTGAGAGCCCAGCACGTGCCGAAATCGGCTCTCGCCTATCGCTAGTGATTGTCTATTGACGATTCAACCATCTCAGGTGTTATGCCCACGCTTGCGTGGGCATGCATCGTTTCTTGGCGGTATGTTTTTTTGAAAGACATGATCCATAGGATTTCGCTTGCAGCTAGTCGCAGGCAAGCATAGAACAGTCGGCATGCAACCGTTTCTTGAAGTGCTAGTGGTAAGTTTGCTATGTCTGATCAGTCTCCGTTCGACCGAGTCCTCGCACATCGTCAGTTTTCGGCCGAGGCGTTCAACACCGCATGGGACCTGATCGATAAGACGGACCGGACTCCGGAAGAAGACATCGCCATGCTATGCCGCGCCGCCGCTTCCCTATGGCACTGGAATCAGCGTAGCGATATGAACAGCCAATCACGCTCGGTCGGCTATTGGCAGCTTTCTCGCGTGTTCGCGCTATTAAGTGAAGGAGGCATGGCGATGCGTTGTGGCGAGCTTTGCTTGAAGTACTCCAAGGGAACGCCCCCTTTCTATGAAGCCTACGCGTATGAGGCTCTCGCCAGAGCTTCGGTAATCTCAGGGGATTCGGCTGCTGCAATACGCTACCTTGCCGCGGCGCAGAAACTGGTTGATCGGATCGAAGAACCGTCCTCGCGAGAAATGATCATGGCCGACCTGCAATCGATCAGGGCCTAAGGTGCGTCCAAAGTGATTGCGGCACCAGATCGCGGTTCTCCCATTGGCTTGGGAGTGTCGTTGATGATGCCAAGAACGCCCCATCAGAGAAAGGGCTGCCACAAGAGTAGGCAGCCCTGCTGATTGATTCGACCCATGTTGAGTCGCCGACTATTTGGCGGAAAGATCAAACGAGAATTGGTTGTCACTGCCTGATTTCACCAGGGCATTCAGTTCGGTTTTTTGGTTGTATTTGGCAGGAATATACATTTCGCCCATCTGCTCCGGTGTTCCGTTTGAATTATCGAACTTGCCAGGGATCAGCCTGGAGGCGGTAATCGCTACCTCGGTTGGACCTTCTTTCACTTCCAACTTGTAGGAACCTTCGACAATTTCGGTCGAATAGGCTCGTCCATCTCCTTCGGTTTGACGGAACAGAATACGTCCTGTTTCGATCGGCTTCCCATCGAAAGTCACGGTGCCTTGGACGACATGCATATCGGGACCAGAAGTGCTTGAGCTACATCCAACCGGTCCGAGCATCAGACAAACAACGAGCGCGAGAGAGGTTCTCATGCTTACATCCTCATGGGCATTATTGGGTAGGAATTCTATGGAAGGTGTGCCCATACGGCTTCCAGCGGTATGGGCGTTTTGTTCTGAAACGAAACTTGTGAATTCGCAGCTTAGAATTCGCCGACTACCTGACCGTCATCACGAATGCCGAGCTTCAGCCACACCTGGCGGTTGATGGTATCGGTGAAGAAGTGCACTGATCCATCGACCATTACGGCGTTCACGCCGCCTGGGTGAAAGCTGCGAGCAAAGTTCCAACGTCCGGAAAGCCCATCGGCATTCCCGTTTTCGCAAGGGGCATCGCTCGGGGCACCAGGTACTGAAGTCGCGGAGCAGGAATAGACGCGATCTGGAACCGACGAGTTGGGTGTCTCAGCGACGGAGAAAGCGAACGAGCCGTGCGGTGCACCACCCCAGTAACCACCGATTTCTCCCCATGCTGTTACGTTGCTGCGGCGCACGATGCCTTCGCTTGCCAGAAGCGTGTTGCTCGAGCCATCGGTGCAATCACGGAACGTCTTTTTCGACAGCAGGTAAAACATGCCACCTGGATCGGTACTGGTCATGTTACGATCGGTTACATTGATTGTCGGTGGCGTCGTCGAACTATCTTGGCTCCACGTTCTGCCAGGACCACCTGATAGGGCGTAATTCCCTTGAAAGCTGATCGAGTCCCCAGATGCGCCGTGACCGGGAGAATTAGGGTCAGAAGGACATGTCAGGGTGAAGACCTCTGCCTTTTTCGTGTCGCTGGCTACGTGCATGACGTACAAGCCCGGATCAGCTTCGTACACATCCGAAAGCCCCTTCTGTTCGACGAAAGGCAAGATTCGTTGGTACCAGCAATCACGGCGATGGGTTCCATCGTTAGTCCCTTCGGGACGATAGCCATACGGAAACACGCCGAACGTGCTCTCGTAGTTGTGCATGGCTAAGCCAAGCTGTTTCTGATGATTTACACATTGAGATCTTCTGGCGGCTTCGCGAGCCTGTTGAACGGCAGGCAAAAGCAAGGCAATTAGCACGCCGATAATAGCGATGACGACCAAGAGCTCGACTAGGGTGAAGCCTGTTCTGGACTTAATCTTTCGATTCATACCAAACGTAATCCTGTAGATAGATATAGAAAAAAGCGATGTACGCGGGGGGAATTCACGGAGAGAGTTTCCCTTAAGGTGGGGGAGGGAAAACGCATGATTGGATTACAGATCACTGTTAAGGCACACCCTATGCCAAACGCCATACGGTTTATACGCGATGGGGAAACGGGAGGCCCTTAGAGAGGTGACCTTCTCCAAAACGACCTGTTAAGGGCAGAAAGGCGCACGTGACATCATCGGGAAAAACCCGAAATATGTAAGATACCCCCAGTAGTGATGGATTGCAAGAATCCACCGAATTATGGTCTTGCTAAGAAATTCAGCGGAGAGCGTATTGCTTGTGCGGCGTTAAACTTCGCCGATATCCTCGTTCCACAATTGTGGGTGGGCCGCAATGAATTCATCCATCAACGCTTTGCATTCAGCGTCATCTAGAAACACTAATTCAACGCCGCGCGATCGCAGGTAGGCCTCGGGGCCTTGGAAGGTCTGGTTCTCACCAATCACGATCTTGGGGATCTTGTACAGAAGAGCCGTACCACTGCACATGTCACAGGGAGAGAGCGTTGTATAGAGGACCGAGTTGCGATACTCCCTGGGCGTCAATCGGCCTGCTTCTTCCAGGCAGTGCATCTCAGCATGCAAAATGGCACTTCCTTTCTGAACACGTTGGTTGTGTCCCTGGCTTCGCAATTTGCCGTCAACCACCAGTGTCGAACCGATGGGAATACCCCCTTCATGCAAGCCCCTCTTAGCTTCCTCGATAGCGACCTGAAAGAACTTATCCATGGCAAGCTCCTGAGTTGAATCTTCGGTTTGCGTTATTTTATCGCACTTTCACGCATGCTGCTTAAAGTGGGATATCGAATCGCGGTAACATGGAGGGCGAATAATTGACGCTGTTGAGTGAGCGAAGCGTCACAACCATTAGTTAGAGTAAGGGCTCGATACCCGATCTTCAGGGGGCATTGTGGCTGGGCAAAAAGATACGGATTTCCCGGAAACACGAGAACCGTGTGAAGAAATCATGTAGAGGGGAAGTTCCTGTACTTAGGCCCCTAGACCCATTAATATACCTTGGGTAGCTTCGCTCTACATTGTTTCCTGAAAGTCTCCAGAGTGCGAAAGGCAAATAGCACGATGAAAACCATAATCGTGGCGCAAAGTTTGATTTGGACGGGCTTAGTTCTGTTGGGCAGCGTGAGTGCTCAGGAGAAGCCAATGAGCGAGACTCCTAATCTCGTGCATGATCGACACATGCACCATCACAACGATCACCACGCTACGCAGCAGCCAACCGAGAAGCGTTTTTTCACCACGCGTTCCAGTAACGTGGTTTTGCCGCTTCCCAACGAGGAAGACGCTTTCGTTTTCGCGGTTTTTGGAGATCGCACAGGGGGCCCTGAAGAAGGTGTCAACGTGCTAGCCGATGCCGTGCGAGACGTGAACCTAATTGAGCCAGACCTGGTGATGACCGTGGGCGACTTGATCAACGGTTACAACGGCACCGAAAAGTGGCTCGCGCAAATGCGCGAGTTCAAAGCGATCATGAAAGAACTGCTATGCCCCTGGTTTCCGGTGGCTGGCAATCATGATGTTTATTGGCGTCCGTTGAATGACCCTGAGATGCCCAAGGGGCAGCACGATGAGCATTACGAAATGCACTTCGGGCCGCTCTGGTACTCGTTCCAGCACAAGAATTGCAACTTCATTGTCATCTACTCCGACGAAGGTAACCCCGAGACAGGCGAGAAGAATTTTCAGAAGGCCGATGCCCAGAAGATCAGTCCAGAACAGTTTGCCTTCCTGAAGGAGGCCCTGGAGCGCGGTAAGGGGAATGACCATCAGTTTCTGTTCCTGCATCATCCACGTTGGCTGGGTGGCAACTATGGAAACGATTGGAAAGAACGCGTTCATCCACTGCTCAAGCAAGCAGGTAATGTGACGGCTGTTTTCGCAGGCCACATTCATTACATGCGGTACGACCCACAAGATGGCATCGAGTACGTCACCCTGGCAACCGTTGGTGGCGGGCAATCGAGCAAGGTGCCTGAGGCCGGTTACCTTCATCAGTACCACCTGGTCACTGTTCGTCCCAAGCAGGTAGCCATGGCCGCTTTCCCTGTCGGTGAAGCGATGGATGTTCGCGAGATCACGGCCGAACTGCAGCAACAAGCAATCAAGCTGGCAGAACAGAAGCCGAAAGTCACCACGACTCTCACCCCGGCAGGAGAAGACCTTCATGAGGGATCGATCACCACGGTTATCGAGAATCCAACAAGCCACGCGATCGACTTCACACTAACCCCTGCCAGCCGCGACTCGCGGTGGAGCATTTCACCCAACCACACGCACGGCCACGTGAAACCAGGCGAATCGCAAAAGATTACCTTCCACGTCCGCTACCGCGGCACGATGAATGACGAAGCGTTCCACGGGATCGAACTGGTCCTCGATCAAGACTTCCTGGCGAAGACGACACGCTACGCGATTCCCCAGGTGCGGGCTGAGGTGGAGTTTAAGAAATCGGAGTAGCTAAACAGGCATTCGACATAGAAGTGAATTAGAACAAACTGATTCACGAATTGGCTAGTGGTCGTCGCAGCTCCAGTTATGTCCTGACCGGAGCTGTTTCGTTTCTTGACGACATTGGGGGAGAGGACGCTATTTCCCAGAAAGTACCAGTGCAGGAACTGTAAGCCCGCAAATCGCACAGATAAATAAAACAGAAAAACCAATTGCAAACATCTTTGCACTCGTAGTCGCCTGATTTTAGAATGCGCCCGGTTTCTTCTCGCTGTCAGAGAAAAGGGCAAGAAATTGAAATCCGTCGCTCCTCCCCGTTCTGCCGTTCAAGCGATCGTTCCGGCGATCTTCTGTGTATTCTGTTTGGGGGTAAACCATCAGTCTGTGTTTGCTCAGTCGAGTGAACCAGCGAAGCGACCTCCGACAATCATTAAAGTCGATGAGGTGTTTCGCCTCGGATTCAATCCACCTCGTAACTACGACCAAGACTCGATTCAGCTGAAAAAATTGTCTGGTCCAGACGGCGTTACCGTTCAGGGGAATGCCATTCAATGGAAGCCAACCCTCAAAGAGGTGGGCCTTCAGCATGTGAAGTTGGCCTTCGTGCTGAAAGACAATGCGGAAAAGGAAGTGGCTTCGGCCACGTTACGCTTTCTGGTCGAATTGCCGCGGGTCTCCATTGGTTTTGACGTAAAAGGAGTTGACGTCTCACCAGATCATCAATGGTTGGTCTTGTGGGGCGAGCATAAGTCCAAAACAACCCAAAAGATCACTTATCCACTGGCCCTGGTTGATCTGAAGTCGAAGACTGTCGTTGTTCGAAGCGAATTTCCTTCCCCAATTTCCGTAGCGATCGATCAGGACAACCTCTATCTCAGCCAAGCAGAAAAACTCCGCATTCATCGATACAACCTGAAGTTGAAAAAGACGGACGAATTCTTCTTACATGCTGGCTCGCAAGGCTTACTAATGATTGGGCCTCAGCGGCTTGCTTCTAACGCGAAACAGATCATCGTCTACGATACGAAAACGATGATGCCGGTCGAGAAGGACGACCGTTACTATCTGCATGATGGCCAATGCCTATGGCGCAACGAGAAATATCGAGGCCTGGGGCAAAGCGTCGTCGATTGGACAACCGGCGAGACGATTGGAATCTCACTGAGCCGGGCATTGCGATTACCTTTGATGAGCAGGCAATTCAAGAAGTTGGGGGGAGCTTATCTTTCTGTTGCGGCTGATGGGTTTGGTGACCAAGACTATGGTAGCCCAATTCCCTTCCTTTATTCCAGTGGCGAATTTGGAGAAAGCAGTTCTCCCATTGCTGGGCCTCCTGCACTAAAAGCGGATAGTACGGTCGCCTGCGATTTTCCGGCGGTATGTGAATTCGCATACCGATTCGACGGAGACTACCTCATCGAATCCTGGAAACTAAAAGACGTCGACACGGGAAAGGCTGCTTTTTCCAGCGATTTGTTCTGGTGGAACTACGTAGATACGGGGGCACGCATCCGGCCTGTTCCGGCATCTGGTCAATTGGGAGGTCTCCTGATCGGAGAGACGCTCGTTGCCTGGTTCATGGAAGAATTGATCTTTGCCGAGATTCCCACTGACGTGCTGGAGAGCCTTCCGACACCTCCTCACTTTGGATTAAAGCAACTCTTCGAGGTACCGCTGCAGGGAAAGCAGACGATCAAGCTTACATCAGAAGGTAACTGGAAGAATCCCTATTACACCCTGCTGAGGCAGCATCGCAGCCTGCAGATTGATTCCGCGACAGGGGAAATCACCGCGGACGTCGAGAAGCTGTGGAACGAACTCTTGGATCAACGACGAGGCGATGCTCTGGATTATGCCCTGATCAACAACGGCTCTGCCCGCGTAAGTCGGGAAGAGCATGTCGCCATCTATCGTCAGATAACGGGTAAGGAACTTCCGGTTGACAAAATGGCAGCCTGGTTTCCTCTGGAAGTCGCCGTGGAAGATGACAACGGCAAGAAGGATCAATTCCAAGGCGCGATCATCGTACTTGGCCCTCGCGAAGCGTACGAGAATCGAAAAGAACGCCCATCCAAGCTCGACGCCGAAGCGATCCCCAAGGGATTGGTCCCGATTGAAGAACCAAAATTCTAGGGCAAGTGTTGATAGGTGATAGCAGCGGCTGACTGGTATTTGGCAGGTATTATGCTACTTAAACTGAATCTCCAGCGCGCATGAAAAACCTCTTCGAGCGTTAACTCGAAGAGGTTCTTCAATATAAATAAGGTAGTGACTTGCTTGAGTGATGGGTGGTCGTCCCACTTGAGGTTCGTATTGGGTTCGTGAAAACCACTTGAACCAAAA
>NZ_PUIA01000009.1 GCF_002967715.1 Blastopirellula marina | reverse complement strand
CGCCAAGACCGAGTTCGCACAAATGTTTGAGCAGCCGTCCTTGGGCGCCAATCCTTCTCTGGACGTCTTGAGCGACGCCGTCGCCTACGCCCTCCCTTGGCCGCTGCTGATGAAACAGCAGTTACTGGCCGAAACCAACCCGATCCGGCGGGGCGAATTGCTGATCAGTTGGCTCTCGCAATCGACCAACGACGCACAAGAGTTCGGTCGGCCGACCTTTCCGCTGCGGGCCAGCGTCAACTGACGCGCACGATCAGTCGCGATCCTCGTTAACCGATTCTGATCATGCCGGCAGCGCTTTGCCGCGACCTGCGGCTTCTGGCGGAACTCTTCTCGCAGCTACTATCCCAGGGCTTGCCCTATCCCGTATGATATAGAGAAGTTACGTCGATATCGGGCAGGCAGCCTAGGATCGGCGCGGTTGCTGCGGGGAAAGGTGCTCAGAACGTTCCGAGGATCGATTCTTACCATCCGTTTGCTTGGGAAATGCACGAACGACATCGAAACCAGGTCGCTTACTAGGGGATAGCCCCTGGGCGGCGACTCAGCGGTTTTTGGAGATTCATGGATCCGGAACGGGAACGCATTCGAGCTGATC
>NZ_PUIA01000008.1 GCF_002967715.1 Blastopirellula marina | reverse complement strand
AACGTCAGTTGTTCGTGTCCTTCGTCGATGGAAAACGTCTCGATCTTGCGCCATAGCTCACGTTGGCTTTCGTTCATGAGGCCTCTTTCGTAAGGGAAGCGTCGAGAAATCGCCCATGTTCGAGATAATTGCAAATATCGCGTGCGACATCTTGCCGCAAGAGCAGGGCGGTATGCATCGTAGGGTAGATCCGAAAGTCGGAACAACCTTCCAGGTGGGCCGATTGCTCCGGCACCAAATGATCGTACGTCGCGGCCATCGCCGCAAATTCAAAATCGGGCGCCGCCAGCTGATTCACATAGCTGCCCGGCACGTCCGACATTTGCGCCACCGCGCGGCATCGAAACAGATTCAATAGCCCGCCCCAAAATCGTCCGGCATACAAACCGCGATGGGGACTGGCGAGAAAGACGACTCGTCCCAGATGTTCGGGGCGATAAATTTGCAGCGCCCGTCGCGTTACCAATCCGCCCAGGCTATGGGCGACGATGTGCAACCGCTCGACGTTCGCTTCGTGATCGATTTTTCGCAGCGTCTTTGCAAACCGCTGCGCGAACGCTTCGATATCGCCGATCAAACTGAAATAGCCATATC
>NZ_PUIA01000007.1 GCF_002967715.1 Blastopirellula marina | reverse complement strand
AACCTGGCCCACCGTTATGAGAGTTCGGATTGGGTAAAAGGAATCGCAGTGGGCTGCTGGAGTGAGGGCGTAGCCCGAACGGAAGCAGGCCACTGCGACGCGAAGTCTGCGGGGGTCTGACCGCCCAGACTGCCGTGCGGGCGACGGTGGTTGTATGTTTGTCTCCACGCCGTGATGATCGTGCGGGCCTCGGCCAGCGTCGCGAACAGTTCGCAGTCCAGGCATTCGTCGCGGAGGCGGCTGTGGAAGCTTTCGACGTATCCATTCTGCCACGGGCTGCCAGGTTCGATGAACGACGAACCCACGTCGATCTTCTTTAGGAACTGCTGCACGCGACGGCTGATGAACTCAGGGCCGTTGTCGCTACGAATGAACTCCGGCACGCCGCGGATCGCGAACAGGTCAGTCAGCAGTTCCACCAGGTGATCACCAGTGAACTTGCGATTCACTTCCAAAGCGATACATTCCCGCGTGAACTCGTCGACCAGCGACAGGATCTTCAGCGGCCGACCATTCTCGGTCCGATCGAAGATGAAGTCGATCGACCAGACATGATTCGGATGCTCAGCCTGTCGGCGTGTGATGCCTCCTTCGACCGTGCCTAGTCGTCGCTTTTTCGCTCGTTTTACCGACACTTTTAGTCCTTCCTGCCGCCATAGACGATAGATGCGTTTGAAGTTCACCTGCCAACCTTCCCGACGTAACACGCGTGTGATCATGCGATAGCCATAGCGAGGGAAATCGCGAACCAGTTCCAAAATTCGCCCGACCAGGCGACGTTCTTCTTCATTGTCACGCGGCACGTACCGCTGCGAACTGCGAGCCACGCCCAGGGTTCGGCACGCGCGCCGTTGCGATACCGAGCATGCTTGCTGAACGTGTCGCACCGCCAGACGCCGCCGAGCCGGGCTCAGAAGTTTCCCTCGGCCGCTTCCCGCAGAATCCGCTTGTCGAGTTCCGCCTCGGCCAGCAGTTCCTTCAGGCGTCGGTTCTCCAGTTCGAGTTCACGCAGCCGCTTCGCCTCGTCCGACTTCATCCCGCCGAACTCCTTCTTCCACCGCATCCAGGTCGCCTCGCTGATCGCGAGGGCCTGATAAACTTCGGCCGACGACTTGCCAGCCGCCAACATGGCTTCGCCCTCTTGCAGGGCTTTAACGATCTGTTCGGGACTACGTCGTTTACGCTTCTTGGTCATGGGAGTCTCCTTGGCCGAAATTGGCCTCTAGACTCTCATAACACATGGACCAGTTTTTGGGGAGCATGCCA
>NZ_PUIA01000006.1 GCF_002967715.1 Blastopirellula marina | reverse complement strand
GTACAAATGGAAGCGTCGGCTACAATAAGAGTTGAATCGCATCCCCTTCTGAGCGGCCCGTCGAAAATTGACTCCGACCCCCGAAAACGACGTCGTCCTCCTTCCTCGCCAATTCCTCCTTTGCTGCGTCACGCCATGAGCCATTTCTTCTATCGCTTCTACCGGTCGCCAACCTCTCTGATCGTGATGTCGCTTGGATTGGTCTTGGGGGCGGCCTACGAAAGTTACGCCGCTGAGCCGCGCGAAACCAACCAGGCGCTCAGCAGCGAATTGCGATTGACCACGCCGAAGATGTCGGACGACCTGCAAGGCGCTGCGCGGGATCTAAACGAGAGAATCAGCGCGGGCATTGACCCCGCCGATAACGCCGCCGTCCATCTGGTGCGATTGTTGGGCGATAGCGTGTTCGACCCCGGTCTGAAGGAGCCGACGTTGGCGATGCTGGGGGTCGAGTCGCTCGGCCAGGCGCCGCCGCGGTTCCTCTATTTTGAAAACTTCATTGCGACTGCTGCGCCGCAAGATGCCCAAC
>NZ_PUIA01000005.1 GCF_002967715.1 Blastopirellula marina | reverse complement strand
ATTGTCAGCAGCAGGGTATCGCGGTGACCGGCTACTCGCCGCTGGGAGCGCCTTCGTATGTGCCGCTCGGCATGGCGAGCCAAGACGAGAACCTGCTCGACGAATCGACGATTAACGCCATCGCCGAGGCGCATGGCAAGTCGCCGGGGCAGATCGCGCTGAAGTGGAACGTGCAGCGAGGCGTGGCGGTGATTCCGAAGACAAGCCGCGTCGAGCGATTGGCCGAGAACCTGGCGCTGTTCGACTTCGAGCTAAGCGATCCGCAAATGGAAGCGATCGATCAGCTCGATCGCCATCGCCGGTTTAATGATCCGGGGCACTTCTGCGAAGCGGCGTTTGGCGCCTTCTATCCCATCTATGATTAGGGGTGGGCCGCGACGACGCGAGGTCTCTTCGCTCGCCGCGGGCAGACTTGGCTCGGCCGCTTCGACTTCGCCATTGGTCAAGCGATAAATCAAGTAGAGCGAAGCGAGCACCAGCAGCACAACCAGCAGCGCGTCGGGTTCGACCAGCAGGTAACGCCGGTC
>NZ_PUIA01000004.1 GCF_002967715.1 Blastopirellula marina | reverse complement strand
CTTGCAGGGCTTTAACGATCTGTTCGGGACTACGTCGTTTACGCTTCTTGGTCATGGGAGTCTCCTTGGCCGAAATTGGCCTCTAGACTCTCATAACACATGGACCAGTTTTTGGGGAGCATGCCAGAACGATGAACACTTTCTTTGGGGATACCGTCAAGATCTGTTCAATCCAGCCATCGGTAATAAGGAAAAGTACGAATATGAGCGACAACATTTGCATATTGTGACGGACGAATTCAACCATGCGACTCGTTGTGTTTTGTCGGTATGCAAAGCTATCGAAGATATTGATGTTGAGCTTGGACAAAGGAACGCTTCACCATGCATTCGCGAGTTTTACTTCCATCGCGGTATTCCTCGAGAAGCTGTAGTTGCGATGGCTAGATCGCTGGGATAACCTGAAAGCACTCGTCATCCCGCAAGCTGAATCAGCCTGATCATTTAGGGCGATAAGCACGTCTCTCTGAGAGCCCGATCCGATGGTCCGAAATTCGGTCGCCAAATCATTTTGGGGTAGAAGCAAATCGCCGAATTTCCGTTTGCATGCCATCAACAAATACTACTTGGACGAATAATTCATCAGTGGCGGAGAAGGATTCAAGTTTAGTGTAGATAAGCCTTCCGAACGCATCACTAAAATCGTTGTCCTGAGGACGCTCATAGAATTCGCCTTGCCGACTTAGGGGCCGCAACGGCGCGATGTTAACCAGGTCATCCTTAGAAGTCCCTACACGAAATTCGTGAATTACAGATGCTCGCTCCCGAATAGCACTTCCTCTTACCAAAAACCAGTTTGTGCCGCTGTGTTTCTCAATCCAATTAGAATTGATCAGGGTCATTTTTGCCTGTTCAAGGAAATCACTTTGAATTGATCGGACTTGGGACAAGAGGTTCGTCTTATACTCAAACGGGCCGACCACAAAGCCTTCATTATGGAGGGATGAATTTGAGTCAAGGCGGACAAATAGATCGGCATCTGTCTTGATATCGCGTTCCGATAGCGGGACCCAATAACGAGTGTTGGTTCCACTGCCTTGAATGTAGGGGCGACGCCACGGACGGTTTTCTACGCGAAATTCTAACGTGTGTGCAAAATCACGAAGTCGATCGGAGATTTCAATTTCTGCGATGGCTAGATCACCATCACGTAGTCTAGATTGAAATGGACTGGGGGCAAGGAAGGGGTTAATAACTTTGATCGTGACATGAAAGTCTTCACCTGAAATGCTCGCTGTTTCGATCCCCTCTCTTGCAAGTAGATTTTTCAGATTATTGTCGGTACCTAGCAGGGCAGGCAGAGAAGCGTCGGTCAACCTCCTATGGCTCATGTTTTGAGGCATGGAGGGGGCATCCTCGCTTGTCATCAAAACGAATGGGATGACAAGGGCAAATAAGAGAGCAAAGGACACAGCGATTGCCGACATCCAGACCATGGAGTGTCGCTGCGGCGGAACCGTAGAATTTCGCCACGCATGGAGCGCATCTGCCAACTTTTCGGCGGATTCATATTCTACTTCGGGATCATTCCCTGTTGCTCTAAGGCAGATGTTTTGCAGACCTGGCGGAACAGTCAGATCTTCCGAAACCTGCCTGACCAATTCGCGGTCGATTCTTGGGTTGTTCATGAGACGGCTGAGTGCATCGCCCCCACTCCTCCGCTCTGCCAAGAGCCAATAAAGTGTAGCTCCAAGGGCATGGATATCATTTCTCAGGCCATGACAGGCAGTTGTCGGTGGGCAAGTAAGATCGCCACTTAGTTCGAACGTACTGCCCATGCTTTGGAGTTCCGTCGCTTGAAATGCTCGCAAGCTCAAACAATCCAATAAATACGGCTGTTCTGTCGACTCTTCGATTGAGATACTCTTCGGTCCGATGTTCCCGTGAAAAATGTGCCTTGAATGAAGGAGGTGAAGTGCTCTTGCGATACATTCAATCAAGAAGGAGGCCTTCGTAGCCTCCTCTGAATGATGACTGTATGCACTTGCCAGTGTCGAATCCGCCACAGATTCCTGAATAACAATTACACTATTGCAACATATTTCAATTGCAATGATTTCAGCAAGAGCTGCGTGCTTGATCGTTTTTAGGATTCGTGCTTTCGCGGCAACGTGCTTAATTGTCAACTCATTGCGATGGTGAAGTATGGAGACAATAACCTCGCGACTTGCTGTTTTTTCATGGGCGATATAACTAATGAGGTGAGGATTGCAATCTCGTCCTTCTTTATAGGGAAAGTTGTTTAGTGTGGGCGAGATTACGTGAAATGGGTCTAACAATTGTTTGACAATGTCACCAGGCAATCCGTCAGGCTTGTGATGGGCAATCCTGTGCATACTGGCAAGGATTTCGAGTTTCGCCTCAGGGTATTGGTCAAGGACAAACTCCACAGCACATTGGCACTCCAGCAACTCCTTTTTCCGGTGATAAAACTCGGCCAAGAGCAATTCATCGATCAAGACTTCTCTTGCTTGTCCTGCATACCGTTCAAGAAACCAGGTGAGGCGAGGGGGATGAACTGGATCCCACGCATTCTGAAATTCCTCACAAAGCTGATCGATTTCCTCCTGCTCTTCAGGCGAAAGACTTGTGAGGCGGAAGTTGGTCGGTGGGCGGAATGTGCGTTCCATTGTCCACGTCCATCGTTACCGTGGGGAGGGGAGCATTTGGTCCTGATGACTGATCTCTCGCACCTCGGTCGCCGAACCATCGATAAACCCAACTTGAGCATACAAATAATCGGATCTTTCCAACTGCTTCATGGTCTGCTGAATCGAATCGAGATACTGGAGATTCGCCTCTATTAAGTTTTTCATGTCCAATGGGGCATTATCTTCTCCAAAGAGCAACGGAATAGCGCTGAGTTTCTCGGCTGACTCACCGATTCGCAACTCCTGCACTACCAAAGATTCGTCGGCTAGTACTGAGGCAAACTTGTGGCTTACATGCCAACCAGGATCGAACTGTGACCTTCCATGGTAAAACCATTGGAGTTGTGAAATCCTGTCCTTCACGAATTCGATTTTATCACGACATCCCTGCTTGCGTGCCGAAGCAAAATCGAAGTCATATAAAAAGGGACCGATAGTATAAAGAGCGTTGCCGTCAAGGGCAGGAGAAACTAGGCGAAGAGATATCGAACTGGAGTCCTTCATCTCATACTTACGAGCTGGGACATAGTGAACGCTAGGAGATTGAGTAGTTGTGACCAAAAGCGGACTCCAAGCATGATCGCCAATACGAACCTGAATCATCGGACCAAAATCTAGGAGGTGTTCGGGCATTGATACAAGGATTTTGCCCACGCCTTGAGACTGCTCAACCTCTGCGCGATACTCCGATGCTAGGAGTGCAAACGGTAGAGAATTTTCCTCGTATTGTAGTAAGAAGTCTTCTTTGGTTACGCTTTTCAAATCAACTGACAGTTCGCTTGCCAGCCGATGCAAGGGGGAAGCAGGTTGTGGGGACGTGTCAAACGGAAGAGAAGATGTCCCGCCTTGGGTGTGACTTGAAATGCTTGGCTTGCTGAAGAAGACGAACGCAGTGGTGGCATGCTCCCCAAAAACTGGTCCATGTGTTATGAGAGTCTAGAGGCCAATTTCGGCCAAGGAGACTCCCATGACCAAGAAGCGTAAACGACGTAGTCCCGAACAGATCGTTAAAGCCCTGCAAGA
>NZ_PUIA01000003.1 GCF_002967715.1 Blastopirellula marina | reverse complement strand
AAGCGGAGATCGCCGCGCTGCAGAAAGCGCAAGAGACGAAAGAGCGAACGCCGCCACCCCTTGATTCCCTCGACCAAGAGATGCACGAGGCCATCCAACAACGACCGAGTATCCCTCGCTTCCGCGTCGATGCGCACGGTAACTTTACGCGGCGCGAGGAATCGTTCAACAACCTGCGGCCGAAAACGATCGATGTCGATGCGATTCTTACCAGATCACTACCCACGCTAGAGTCGCCACCCAACAAGAAAACCTCTCACCCTAACCCTCTCCCTGCAGGGGCGAGGGGGCCGGATCGCGGGGGCTCGGCTGACTGCCGGCGGGTATCAAGGTCCGAGCAACACCAGATACCCCAACCCTCACCGCACCCAACACCACCCCGGGGGCCACGCCCAAGTCTGCTTGGGCGTGCTAAGCAGCGGCAAGCAGTACCACCGCCAGATCCTGCGGCGTCGTCTATTGGGCGTGCTGGGTTCGGATGCGCGCAAACAAAAAGACGAGAGCCTGTGCGGGCAAGCTCTCGCCTTTTCCATGATTTTGATTTGAGGTGCTGCGTCCAGGAAGACCTTTACGATCCTCGGACTGAAAACGAAACACTTCCAACTTCAAACGGTCGCTTTAGAACACATCCAACAGGAAGTGATGCCCCGAGTGGTACAAGCGACCGTTGGGGTAGTGGTTCTGCCACTGCTCGTTGTAGACCGGAATTCGCATTTCGGTTGGGTAGCGGTAGTACAGGCTCTCGCGGCTGCGGTAGTACTCGGCACCCTGGAAGTTTTGGGGATAGTAGACGTAGGGATAGTGATAGAAACGTTCCCAGTCGTAGCTACCGTAGGTCCCGCCCCATACGCGGCTGAAAGCCTGGTCACCAGCTTCGGCGCTGGAGAAAGTAACCGACATTGAAGCGGCAATGATCAGACCAAGTACGATGCGTCGAAACATCGATGATCCCCCTAATACTCAGTTGTGGTTCACTGGAAGTCGTGGCCAATCACCCACACTCCCCACGGACACGGAGACATGCCGCACCATAAGCATCGGCGAGTCCCCAGGCAGGAATTAAGCGAAAATCCCGCAGAACCGGCACCACAGTCAAATTAGGGACAGCGCTACGATGCTAGCTCGTAGCGAACAGAGCGTTGCAGAATGCTTCGGGATCGAAGCGGGTCAGGTCTTCCGGCTTTTCCCCCACGCCGATGAACTTCACCGGCAGTTGGAATTCCTTGCGGATCGGCACCACGACGCCCCCCTTGGCGGTTCCGTCGAGCTTGGTCAGCACGATGCCGGTACACTGCGCCGCGTCCGAGAAGCCTTTGGCCTGGCTGATGCCGTTTTGACCGGCGGTGGCATCCAGCACGAGCAGTACTTCGTGCGGAGCATCTTCGATCTTCTTGCCGATCACGCGTCGCATTTTGTCGAGTTGGGTCATCAGGTTCTTCTGCGTTTGCAGACGACCTGCCGTATCGATGATGACGACGTCGGCATTCAGCTTCAGCCCTTCGTCGACCGCGCGAAACGCGACGCTGGCCGGATCGCTGCCAGCTTCGCCGCGGATGATCGTTGCGCCGAGCCGTTCGGCCCAGATCGAAAGCTGTTCGGAAGCCGCCGCCCGAAACGTATCGCCAGCCCCCAACACCACGGAGTTCCCTTGATCGATAAACCACCGCGTCAGCTTGGCAATCGAAGTCGTTTTGCCAGCCCCATTCACACCCACGACCAGGATGACCGTCGGACCTTGAGCCGCCATTTTGATGGGCTCTTTGTCCTGCTGCATCAGGCCTGCCAGTTCGTCCTGAATGTTCTTCAGGATGTCTTCGGTATGGACAACACGGCCGCGGAAGTCGCGGGCAATGCGGTCTTTGATTTGGTTGGCTGGTCCGGCCCCCATATCGGTGCGAATGAGAATCGCGAAGATCTCGTCGAGCAACTCTTCGTCGACCAGGCGGCCTTCCGCCTTGAAGAGGTCGCGGATGTCGGTGTTAAGCAGGCGGCGCGTCTTCTCAAGACCTTGCCCCAACCGGCCAAAGAAGCCCGCTTCCTTTTCCGAAGTGGCTTCCGCTGAGCTCGTTTCCGCGTCTTCTTTCTTCTTACCGAATCCGAATATGCCCATCGCTACGAATCAATCCTCTTCCCCTGGGTGGGGCGTAAGTAACCATTGGTCCAACGCCAATGTAGCCGAATCTCGGCTGATTGTCTGCCACCGCCAGCTAGGCAGGATCGGCACCTTCGGCTTGGATGCTTTTCAGAATCCGGTCCAGCAGACCGTTGACGAACTGGGGACTGTGTTTGCCACCGAAGCGTTTGGCCAGTTCAACCGCTTCGTTGATGGCCACGCGGGCCGGCGTGTCGGAATAGATGATCTCGAACGCACCCAGCCGCAACAAGTTACGATCGGTCGCGGCCATGCGGCGGAGGCTCCAGTTGTCGGCGAAGCGTTCCAACTGCATGTCGATCTTCTTGCGGTGTTCGCGAGTACCGATCAGCAGGTAACGGCCGAACTGAATCAGGTTCTCGTCATGCTTCAAACGCGCACGCAGGAACTCATCGGCCAGACGCGGATCCGCATCGGGATTGAGATCCTCTTGATAGAGGATTTGGAGAACAACTTCACGAGCTCGACTACGTCTTGCCATGGGAATCTAGAGAATGCCTTCGTCTCGAATACGTCTTGCCGGCACACGATGCGACTTGTTGGGGTTCGCCGGCCAGATTGGTTGAATTATAGCGAGCGTGGCCAGTTCATGGTTTCGACTGCGGCAGATTTCGCAGAAGTCCCATCATTTCCAGGGCAGCTTCCGCGGCTTCGACTCCCTTATTGCCCACGGCTCCCCCAGATCGGCTGATGGCCTGTTCGACGGTATTGCAAGTCAGCACGCCAAACGCAACCGGGATTTGGCACTGCATCGCCAGGTTGCCCAGTGTCTGGCTGACCTGGGTGTTGATGTGGACGTCGTGCGTCGTTTCGCCGCGGATCACACATCCCAGGCAAATGACAGCGGCATACTTCCCACTTTTGGCCATCACGGAGGCAGCAAGCGGAATTTCCCAGGCACCCGGCACCTTGGCCACGTCGATGTCAGCCTGGGCGAACCCGCGGCTTTCCAACGTTTGCAGCGAACCGGTCAGCAGCTTGTCGGTAATCGAGGTGTTGTAAGTCGAAACGACAATCGCCACGCGATCGCCCGTCGGACGGTAATCGGTTCCGGAGAAGATGTTAGGCACGGTAATCTCAATTCGGGAATTGCACGGAGGTGAGAGAGACCAAACTCGGGTCCCCTCGCCCCTTGGGGGAGAGGGTTAGGGTGAGGGGCCAAAATGGTACCCGCTTCCCAACCCTCACCCTAGCCCTCTCCCTTGGGAAGGGAGAGGGGACAGGATTCGTTGGAACGCGGTCAGCGTGAAGTGTGCCTTACTGCACATTCATGCTCATCAGAAACTCGGCGTTGGTCTTGTTCTTGCTCATATGACCAAGCAGGAACTCCATCGCGTCGGGCGGGTTCATTTCGTTGAGTACGCGACGCAGGATGCACACGCGGCGGTATTCTTCGGGATCCATCAGCATCTCTTCGCGGCGGGTACCGCTGGCGTTGATGTCGATGGCCGGGTAAATGCGACGGTCGACCATACGGCGATCGAGCACGATTTCCTGGTTACCGGTTCCCTTGAACTCTTCGAAGATCACGTCGTCCATGCGGCTGCCGGTGTCGACCAGGGCTGTGGCGATAATCGTCAGCGAGCCCCCCTCTTCGACCTTACGGGCCGAGCCGAGGAAGCGTTTGGGGCGTTGCAAGGCGTTGGCATCCAGACCACCGGAAAGCAGCTTGCCCGAAGGGGGACATTCGCTATTCCAGGCCCGAGCCAATCGCGTGATCGAGTCGAGGAAGATGACCACGTCGGTCCCGAACTCGACCATACGCTTGGCTTTTTCGATGACCATTTCGGCCACTTGCACGTGACGCGACGGCGGTTCGTCGAAGGTCGAACTGATCACTTCGCAGTTGGGTCCTTTGACCTGCCGCTCCATGTCGGTTACTTCCTCGGGACGTTCGTCGATCAGCAGCATAATGCAGTAGGCGTCGGGGTAGTTCGTGAGAACGGCCTTGGCCATGTTCTGCATCATGATCGTCTTACCGGCCCGCGGTGGGCTGACGATCAGGCCACGCTGACCGAAACCGATCGGCACGATCAGGTCTATAATGCGTCCGCTGTATTCGTCTGGGGTCGTTTCCATGCGGATCCGATCGTCCGGATGCAGTGGCGTCAGGTCGTCGAAAAAGACCTTCTGGGCCGCGACGTTCGGGTCCTGATAGTTAACTGCTTCCACACGCAACAGCGCGAAGTAGCGTTCGTTTTCCTTCGGTGGACGAATCTGCCCGGTGACGATGTTACCGGTCTTCAAACCAAATCGGCGGATCTGGCTGGGAGAGACGTAGATATCGTCCGGGCACGACAGATAGTGGTAGTCGGGGCTACGCAAGAAGCCAAAGCCATCGGGCAGGATTTCCAGCGTACCTTCGCCGTACATCAAGCCCGACATCTTCACGCGTTCCTTCAGGATGCGGAAGATCAGGTCCTGGCGGCGCGAGCCGGAAACGTCTTCGAGGTTCTCCTTGCGGGCCTCTTCAATCAGTTCCTGCATCGACATCTTCTGCAGTTCGGCGATGTGCACTTCACTGTGCTTAAGCTGCTCGAACTGCTCGTCGTCTTCCCCTTGATCGCCACGATGCTTGCCGCGAGCGATCTGCTCGGCCAGCGACATTGGCTCGGGACCATCGTCGTAATTGTTATGGTTGTTGTTGCGTCGGTTCGATCCGCGCGACGAGCGATGACCGTCCGAGGCGTGGTTCGAGGAAGAATCTGAGGGTTGGGGCGCGTTGGGCATGGGATAATTGGCTTGATCCGAAGCCGCCTCGTTGGTTTCCGGCAAAATACCGGCACCAAAAGCGTTGGCGTCCTTCGAGACCCGGGACGTTAACTTGTTATTCGAATTCGAATTGTTGTTTGTATTTCGGTTTGTTGTCGTGTTTCTGTGTGCCATAGGAGAATGTTCTCCAAGAGGAGTTTCCTGGCCAGAGTTGTCTAAAGGAATGTCCCTTAACCAACTGTTCAGACCGGCTACCTAGCGAAGCGGTTCTTTAAAAAATCGGCATGCAGGGCGTCTTCGGTGGACGCAGGCTGTTCCAGGATGAGGAGGAGGCTCTTTCGTTGTAGCAAAACGCTCGAAGATTCGCGAGGCGATATTCGCAGGAATCCGAGTCTTCGTAAATGGTTGTAAATTAAAGGGGTAACGATAATTCAGGCTGCTATCGACGCAGGTAATTTCTTGACCCCCACCTTTGCTGTAATGTGGGTTTCATCGCCACTAAATTCCCGAAGCCTATTCGCAGACGATTATTGCGAAAAGGAAAATCTTTGGGGAAGTTACCACGGATTCCCGCGAGGCCCTGGCGGGGGAGCAATACGCCGATCCCAAAAGGTTCGGATCGCTGCTTGTAGCTGGGATAAGTCGTTGTTGTTGGGGATCTCGATATCAGCGAGTTGTCGTTTGACTTCTAATTCTTCCTGCGCAGCCTCACGAATGTCAAACTCATTTTCCGTCCAATTTCGCGCAAGGGCCCTTTCCAGACGCTTCTCGCGCGACGCATCCACATACAAAACATAGTCACAATGACCGATCCAGCCGGCCTTGATCATGACCGGGGCATCTACCACAAATGCCGGTGCCCCAGCGACTTCCGCTTCCTTCCGGGCCGCTTCCAACTGCTGGCCGATCCGCGGATGCGAGATTTTTTCGAGGTCGGCCAGGGCCTGGCGATGCTCGTCGGAATCGCCGAAAACAAGTGCTGCCAGCTTCGGTCTTAATACGTTCCCTTGATCGTCAAATACGGCAGTAGAAAACCTCGCTCGGATTTCCTCTTTCACTTGTGGCATTTCCAGCACGCGATGGCCGGCTTTGTCGGCATCGAAGACGACGGCTCCTAAATCGCGCAAGAACGCCGTCGCGGCACTTTTGCCAGAGGCGATACCACCCAGGATTCCGATCGTTTTCATGATGCCACTTGCCAACAAGTTTTCTGTAAGAAAGGGACAAAATCGAGCGAATGCCCCTTCGATTTTTTCGTTGGCCGAAGCCTGAGATTGGTGGACACTTGTCCGTTAGCCATCCAATTCGACCGGTTCGCACTCGGCCCAGTTGTGCCCCGACTCGACATCCACCACCAGCGGAACGTCCAACTCTATGGCCCCCGTCATTTCCGGCAGCATCAACTGCACCAAAGATGGCACTTCTTCCAGGGGTGCTTCAAAAACCAGTTCGTCGTGGATCTGCAGCAGCAGTTTCGACTGCAAATCGGCAGCGGCCAGCTTCTTGTGCACGCGAATCATGGCCAGCTTAATGATATCGGCGGCCGAACCTTGGATGACCGTATTCACGGCGGTTCGTTCCGGCATCAACAACTGCCGAGCCATTCGGTCACGCTTCTGCGGGCTGCGGACGCCGTCGATCTTGCGACGACGACCCAGAATCGTTTTCACATATCCATCCTTGTAGCACTGCTGCAAGGTGTTTTCCATGAAGTCGTCGACGCCGGGGTATTTGCGGAAGTAGGCATCGATGAAACCGAACGCTTCGTCCTTCTCGATATCCAGGCTCTTGGCCAGGCCGAACGCGCTTTGTCCGTAGACGATACCGAAGTTGATCGCCTTGGCGCTGCGGCGTTCGTTGGAGGTCACTTCATCCAGCGGAATGCCGTACACCTCGGAAGCGACCTTGGCGTGGATGTCTTGATTGTTCTGATACGCCTCGCGCAGGGCGGCATCCCTTGAGTAATGCGCCAGCACACGGAGTTCGATCTGCGAATAGTCGGCACAGACCAGCACCCAGCCATCGCAACTGGCCTGGAACGCCGAACGGATTTCCTTCCCTTCCTTGGTGCGGATAGGAATGTTCTGCAGGTTCGGTTCGTTCGAGCTCAAGCGACCTGTCGCCGCGACCACCTGGTTGAACGACGTGTGCACCAGATTCGTCTTCGGACAAATCATGTTCGGCAGCGCGTCGATGTAAGTGTTCTTCAGCTTGGCGTACTGCCGGAAGTCGATGATGCGCTGTGGCAGCGGGTCTTGCTTGGCCAATTGCTCGAGCACTTCAGCATCGGTCGAAGCACCGGTCTTCGTCTTCTTGATGACCGGCAGCTTGCGTTTCTCGAAGAGGATCTCGGCCAACTGCTTGGGAGAAGCAATATTGAATGGCTGCTCGGCGATCTCGTAGATCTCTTTCTCAAGCGCATAAAGACGCTGGCCATATTCGTCGCTCAAGTTCTTCAGCCGCTCGGTGTCGATGCGGATGCCGTTGAACTCCATCTCGACCAGCACATCGACCAGCGGAACTTCGACGTCGTCGAACAGATCGGTCAGCCCTTCTTCTTCCAGACGCTCGCCCAGAATTTCGTACAGCCGCAGCGGAATGTCGGCATCTTCGCAGGCATAGTACGAGACCTTTTCGAGCGGCACCTCGCTCATCAAAATCTGCTTCTTGCCGGTCCCGATCAACTCGGTGATCTTCACCGTTTCGTGCTGCAAATAGCGGCGGGACAGTTCGTCGAGGCCGTGCGAGCGGGCCCCGGCTTCCAGCAGGTAATGGGCGATCATCGTATCGAAGTCGACGCCAGCCAGTTCGACCCCCACGCCGCGGAAGACGATCTCGTCGTACTTCAGGTTCTGACCGAGCTTCTTGATGTTGGCATCTTCCAGCACCGGCCGCAGCAGTTCGATCACTTCAGCCAGCGGCAGGCTCGGATCTTCCTCAGGCGTTTGAATCGGAATATACCGCGCGGTGCCAGGTTTCCAGCACACCGAGATACCCACCAGGTCGGCCCAGCGAGGGCTGGTATGGGTGGTTTCAGTATCGATCGAGATGCGTTTCTGTTGGCGGAGAACTTCGACCAGTTCTTTCAGCTGCTCGATCGTGGTGATCGGCTGATAGTCGAGTGCCGATGCCTCGAGTGCGCTCGTTTCCGTTTGACCCGATTCGCTGGTGGCTAACGACTGAAGCTGTTTGGCCAGCGAGCGGAATCCCCATTCGTCGCACAGTTCTTCGCAGGCCTGACCATTGACCGGTGTTACAACGTACTTGTCCCATTCCCAGGTAAGCGGGACATCGTCGCGCAGACGGACCAGTTCTTTACTGATCATCGCCAACTCGCGGCCGTTGGTGATGTTCTCCTTGCGTTTCTTGCCTGAGATCTTATCGACGTTGTCGAGCACCGCTTCCAAGGTGCCGAACTCGTTGAGCAGATCTTTGGCGATCTTCGGACCAATGAGAGGAATGCCGGGGACATTGTCGACCGAGTCGCCGACCATCGCCTGGAAGTCGACGACTTGCTCGGGACGTACGCCCCAATCTTCCAGCAGGGACTCGGCCGTGTAGAAGGCATCCTTCCGCACGTTGAACAGACGTACGTTGTCGGTGATCAGCTGGCGGCAATCTTTGTCGGTGGTGACCAGCGTGGCGCGGCCCCCCTTCTCTTGGACGACCTTGGCGGCGGCGGCCAGGACGTCGTCGGCTTCGTAACCTTCGTAGGCCAGCACCGGAATGGTCATTGCTTCCAGCAGCCGTCGAATGCCGGCGATCTGCGAAGGAAGCTCGTCCGGCATTTCATCGCGATTGGCTTTGTACTGGTCGTACAGATCGTTGCGGAAGGTCGGCCCCGAGAGGTCGAACGCACAGATCAAATAGTCAGGCTTCTTCTTTTCCAGCAGAAAGACCATATCCCGCGCGAAGCCATAAATGGCTGCCACCGGTTGGCCAGCCGGACCGGTCATGGGTGGGATCGCGTGGAAGACCTGAAAGATCAACGAATGGGAGTCGACGATCCAGACCTCTTTCCCTTGCAGGTCGTTGGGATCGCCTGAGACCGGCGGGGCGGCCTGGGGCTGGGGATTTTTTTCCGAAATTTCCTGCGTGTCGCTCGTGTCGAAACTTAGCGACGTTTGCCGCGTGCGATTATTCATCATGCCAACTGCGTTAGGGGGAAGCCGTGAGCGGCTATGAACCGCGATCCTGCACGTAGATTATTGTGCAGCAACGAGTTACGAACAAGAAGCCACCCCCAAACACCCATTTTCTAAGGTTTTCGTAGATTCATCACCACCGCCTAAAGGAACGTTGCCTAAAAACAGCATGTTGCCGCAAGTCAACATTTCCATAAATCCTTTGTCATACAACGACTTACGACAATTCCATTTTATTGACTTCTGCCCAGGTCGCGTGTACACTTACGGTGCTGGCAAAGCTTTGACCAGCCAACCACTCATCCCAATCGCTAATCCATCCCTCGGTTCACATATCCTTAACACGAGACCCAGGCGGGGCTTTCGTCGTCGGTTGTTGTTGTGATTCCTACCAACGGCTGGATTGGCATTTGCCCTCGCTTTGACTAATTTAGGCAAACTAGGGAGACTGTAGTTCCGCAACCTGTCTCCTTTACTTGTCCCCTCAGGAGAGTTTCGCTCATGGCAGCCCGCGACAATCAAGGTCTTCAAATCGCCGTGATCCTTATGGTCATGATGGTGGTCGGTTTGGGTATCACGACCGGCGTGTTCTATAACGCAAATCTGAAAGCCCAGACGGACGCCAAGGATGCTAACACCCGCGCTCAGTCTGAGTCGTCCAAGTCGCGCGAATACCTGCTGGAACGCAACCGTCTGAAGGTCATGATCGGTCACACCGATGAAACGACCATGGAAGAGATTGAGACACAGTTTGCCAACGACGTGGCCTCGTTCGTCGCCGACGAAAACGGGACCCCGGCCGACGTTCAGGCGGTGAACTACCGCAAGATCCCGGTCGAACTGCGTAACAAGTACGCCACGCTCGAACAACAGCTCGCCACGCGAACCGCTGAAGTCAACACACTGACGGCCGAACGCGATTCGATTCGCGCCACGACGACCGCTGCGATTGATAAAGCGAAAGCTGAAAAGGACGCGGCCGAAGCCAAGCTCCAGAAGCTGACCGCCGACTACCAGGCCGAACGCCAGTCGCTGCAAGACGATCAGAAGAAGGTGCTCGCTTCCAAGCAAGGAATCGAAGGACAGGTCGCCCAGGTGACCGCGAAGTTCGCCGCGGATAAGAAGGTCATGGAAAAACAGATCAAAGACTTGGAAATCCTGGTCGCTGGTCTGAACAAAGTGAAGCAGGACCTGGAACCGCAGATCACCGACCGTCCCGATGGCAAGATCGTTTGGTCGAACCAGCGTGAACAAACCGTGTGGATCAACCTCGGTTCGCAAGATCTGCTCCGTCCGCAGATGACCTTCAGCGTTTTCCCGGTTGGTCAGGAAAACCTGGCCGGTGCCAAGTCGAAGGGTTCGATCGAAGTCACCAAGATTCACGACGGTCACCAGGCCGAAGCACGTATCACCAGCTTTGACGTTTCCAACCCGATCATGCCGGGCGACACCATCTTCACCGCAACCTGGACTCCAGGACATCCAGAGAAGTTCGCCATCGTCGGTTACATCGACATCGACGGCGACGACAAAGACGACACCGATGACCTGCGTCAGATCATCGAAACCTCCGGTGGCGTGGTTGCTGCTTATGTTGACGACACCGGTAGCATCAAGGGTGCTATTACTCCGGACATTCGCTACCTGATTCTCGGTAAGCGTCCGACGGATAAGACCTCCGAAGGTAGCCTGACTTCTTACTCGCAAATGAGCGAAGCTGCCCGCGGTAACGGTATCCAGGCCATCCGTGTCGACCAGTTCCTGGACTGGGCCGGCTACGTCGGAGCGGAAGAACTGGTCCGCCTGAACGCCGCCTCGAAGCTGGAAGAGTTGGAAGCTGCCGCCGAAAAAGAAAAGGCCGGTTTCCAGAAGCGACGCCCCGCCGGCAACAGCGCTTTCTAACGAGTTGCCTACTAAGATTGGGCCCAAGCCAACGAATAAAAGCCGAGATTGATCTCTCGGCTTTTTTCATGCGCGAATATAACGGCCCCCATGCCAGAGATCCGGGTACCACGCCCAAGTCTGCTTGGGCGTGTGACGAGGGGACAGGATTTAAGGGGGCATGTTATGCCTAGTCGTAGGGTGGCTACGGCTTCTTAGACGATAGCCACCTGGGAAGCGGGCTCCCATTCGCCAAGAAAGATGGCTATCCGCCGAAGACGTCGGTAGCCATCCTACGAAGGCTTCGGCCTGGGCACGATGTCCATCCATTCAACCGGATACCACGCCCAAGTCCGCTTGGGCGTGTGACGGGGGAACATGATATGGAGGGCGGCGGCGGACGAGAGATTGACTAGCCGATCGAGGCTTCCTGGTGGACGCTGTTGTCGGCGGCGATGGCTTGTTTCCAAAGATGGTAGCCGAAGAACTCTTCGCCGAGCTTGGCCAGTTGGCTGTGCAGGTCGTGAAACTTTTCCAGTTTCATGGCCGAAACGAGCAGGCTCGGATCGCAGAACATGCTGGCCGGATGCGTTAGTTGCAACTCGCGGCCAATCTTCTTGAGTAGCGATGCGTCTTTACTGCTGAGTTCGTGCTTCTTGCATAGCTCGCCGAACAACCGCTGAGGGTTGTCGACGTTCCAGGCGGCTTCACTTTCCTGCCAACGCGAGAGGGTCCAAACCAGCGAAGCGATCACCAGAACTACCAATGCCAGAATGATAAAGTGTGGAAGATTGAAGTGGGCATTCTCGGCGCGGAAGTGCTCGCCCATCGCAGAGAAGCCTGCCGGAGGCTGATCGGCCAGAATCACGAATTGCCACAGGAATGCCATCGTTCTTCGCTCCTAGGTCGCAACCTCTTCGCTGGCGATCGACGTATCGATCGACGGCACGGCCACTTTATTCCCATTGATGCGACGCAGACTGGCCTCGGCGTTCTCGCGAACGCGAACGTTGCGGTCGAGCATAGCTTGACGAAGTGCCGTCACCGATGCCGACGAAGGACATCGCCCCAGCAGCCGGGCCGCTTCGGCACGTAAGAAATGATCTTCGTGCTGCAAAGCTTTGATCAGGTCGGCTTCCATATCGAGGTGGTTATCCATCACCTCGATGATCTTCAGTGCCCGCAGACGCCGATAGCTGGCGTCGTCGACCATCTCGTTGGCCAACAGACGCTGCGTGTTCACGTCGATGCCGCGCACCAGGCGGCCGGTGTTCTTTTGAGCGTCAGGGCTCATCTTGTCGAACGCCGACAGGAAACGCGGGAAATTGAATTCGGCCAGCGAATTGCGAACAGTATCTTGCACGACCAGTTGCGGACTATCCAGGTGCTGCAGTAGCAGCTTGATCGCGCCGGGAATGCCGCGTGGTCGAAGTTGTCGCAAGGCTTCGGCCCGCACGCCGGCGTTCGGATCGCTGACGGCATCGAGGATCAGTTCGTTGGTCTGAGGATCGACGTAGCTGGCCAGTTCTTCCAAAGCAGCCAGGCGTCCACTGGAGTGCTGCGAACTGGCCATCAATAGCAGCAGTTCATACAGCCGGTCGGTGCCAATCGAAGTACACATGGCCATGTGCACGGCGGCGGCCTGCTGCAAGCCATTGAGCTTTTCGAGCACGTTACGGTGCTCTTCCGCCCAGGCCACCTTGGTCAGCTTGGACAGGTTGCGGCGGATGGTGTCGTTCATATTACCTTGCAGGCGTGCGGTCAGTTCCGACATGAACGCCGGATCGTGCCGCAGGCCGACAATGTTGAGCACCGGAACGCTCGGGTGCATATCGGTCAGCGAACTGAGCACCAGGTCGATGATTTCCGGACGCGAGCTATGCCGCAGGAAACGAATGATGGCCGTGTGCGCCGGGTGCTTGGTGTTGTTCCAGGCTTCGCGGAGCAGTTGATTTTCGCGAGTCACCAACACCAGGAACGATTCCAGGATGGCAACCGACTCGTGCTGCTGGTAGTGGCTGATGCAATCGCCGAGCGAATCGATCGCGCGGTTGCGAACGGCCTCGTGGCCGACCTTCTTATCGCCGGTGCGTAGATCCTTGCGGAGACTGGCCGCCAGGTGGACGAGCGTGTTTCCGGCAGAGTCTCGGTAGGAATGACCCGAATCGCGCACGATCAACGCGAGTGCGGGGATGAGTTCGTACTCGGGAACCTGGTTCAGAACTTCGAGCCCCAGGGCGAATTGTTCGTGGTCGCTCGATTGGATCAGCTCACGCACGGCGATCTCGAGCGAGATCCCGGACAACTCGATCCAAGTGCGTTGGACCGGGGTGAATTTTCGCCAACGCTGCACGAGTGCCCGCTGTGCGACGGCATGCCGCTGATGCAGAAGTGCCGAAAGAGCCCCTTCGCGGACCTCGGAATAGGGCGAGTCCAGCGCATTTACCAACACCGGAACAGCCGCATGGTTGTCCGTGTTGGCAAATAGCTGAAATGTCTTTTCGATTCCGGAGGGCACGCTACGATTCCCGCTGCATGTCTGACTGGTTCCGATCATCAACGATCGAAACTGGGGCGCTGAGAGCTTAGCTCTCTAGAGGAAATCTAGTTTTCCCCTCTGGTATGAGCCGTGAGAAACCGCATGAAATCGAATTCACCCCAAACGGCGGGCCATACAATCGCTACAGACGTCACCCCAGACAGCCTCTGTTGGGGGAGTCGACAGGGCAAAACGATAGCGACTCACCCCCAATAGGCGGCAATCTACGAATGAAACCGTAATGGCTGACTTGCGCGTTAGATATTGAACTGGCGGAGCACCAGATCGCACACGTCGGTATCGGCTATTGGCGTCTCGGGATAGACCCCTTTCTGGTTGGAAAGGAGGACGCCTCGCTGGGCTTCGGTCAGGGCCGGGGCACCGTGAGAGCCTTTGACGAGGGTCGCATCGAGCGGGATCGACTTGGTGGCCATGTCGACGTGCAGTTCAACCGGGTCGTAGCCAGGCTTGCGATGGATGTCGACCGTGCGAGCAAACTTGGGGGCGTTGGCGTCGTCCAGCCAGTAGTAGTAGGCCTGCCAACTGTTGGCGGTCGAAACGAGCACGACGTCGCCGCTTCGCTCGTGATTGAGGAAGTACTTCTCGCGATCTTCGCCGGCCAGAACCTCGGCAATGCCTTCCTGCCCCTGGAACAGTTTGACCACCTTGTCGATCGTGGCCTGATCGCGATCTTTGACGTAGATGTGCGACAGCTGGTGATCGGCAACGGCAAACGCATCGCTGCCGGGGAAGTCAATCGTTTCCCCTTCGTCGCCGGTGTTGATCTTCACCAGGCCAGCTTCACGCAGCACGCGGTTGGGATAGGTGACGTGATCGACCGGAACAATCGTGTATTCGCTGGCGACCAGGATCAGTACGTCGTCGCCGTAAGCTTCTTTCATCCCGGCGAACAGTTCCCCCAGGACGACATCGAGTTCGGCGACGGCTTTCATGGCCGGCTCGCTATCGGGACCGAGCTTTTGGGCCTGATAGTCGAGGTGAGGAAGGTAGATATAGAAGAAGTTCGGCTTGTGCTTCTTGGCGGTCAGTACGGCCGTGTCCGAGATCCACTTGGTGGAAGGAATCGACGCGAGAGGGCCCCAGAAGAACTTGAGCGGGAAGTGACCGTACTCGCTGAGCAAGTCTCCGTAGTATTCGGTTGGTCGCGTGTAGCACCACAGCGATTCACTGCCGTCGGGGTTGTGCACCGGGGCCGGCATGCAGACGTAATCGGCACTGCAGCGTTTGCTGAGCATGGGGAACCACACGGCCGAGGTGAGGGACGAATCGTGCTGCTTGAGGATGTCCCAGATCTGCGGGCGAGCGATTGCTTCGTTGCCCATGGTCCACAGTTCGACCTTCCCCTTCTCACGGTCGTACCAGCCATTGGCCACCACCCCATGATCGACCGGCAGCATGCCAGTCATGATGTTTGTTTCCACGCACAAAGTCACCGCGGGAAAGCTCGGCACCAGCGTGGCTTTGTCACCAGCCTGGGTCAGTGCCGTGAGATTGGGCATGTGGGCAACGTCGGAGGCTCGCAATCCGGGGATGGAAAGAAGGACAACGTTGTCGGCCATGGGGGTGCTCGCTTGGTAAGGGGCAAAGGTCAGGAGTCAATTCGCAATCAAGCCACTCTAACCCGAGATCCCACGCGAGAAAACCGGGGCACAACGTCTTGTCCCCTCTCCCCGCCGGGGCAAGGGGACATGAATTCTTCGCTAGCGCTAGAGCAGCGGCTTTAAGAATTCGTACGACCGCTTGGCCATGTTGGGGCCGTCGTGGCTGTGCCGGCTGAGTTCGACGTTCACGCAGCCTTGGTAGTCGATTTCTTTCAGAGCTTTGAAAATCGGCGGGAAGTCGATCTCCCCTTCCCCGAACGGCAGGTGCTCGTGCACGCCGGCGTTCATGTCTTCCAGGTGAATGTTGACGATGCGGTCGGCGTAGCGGCGGATGTAATCGGCGATGGGCGTTTCGCCTTGGCAGTGGAGGTGGCCGATGTCGAGCGTCAGTTGAAAGTTGGGGGCATCGATCCGCTGCTGAAGTTCGTCGAACTTCTCCATCGTATCGATCAGCATGCCAGGCTCCGGCTCGAAGCCGATCGTTACGTCGCGCTGAGCGGCGTAGTCGAGCACCGGTTCGAGCGACGCGACCAGGCGGTCCATGGCGACGTCGTACGAAACGTCGTCCAGCAGACGGCCTGACCAGACCGAAACGCAATCGCTCTTCAGCGTTTGAGCCGTATCGATGCAGTGCCGCATGAACTCGTAGCGGAGGTCACGGCCTTTGGGTTCAGGGCTGATGAAGGTTGGCTCGTGCTTGCGGCGTGGATCCAACAGGAAGCGGGCACCCGTTTCGACCACCGAACGCATCTTGGCTTCTTCGAGCGTTTTGGCCAGCAGATCGACCTGCCGCGTTGCCAGGTAGGTGTTACCAAACGGCGTAAGGGTCAAATGGTCGATCGTCAGGGCAATCGCACGGTAGCCAATCTCTGCCAGGATTTCCACGGCATCGAACGGGTCGTGATGCGCGAGTCCATTCGTGTTGTAACCTAGGATCATTCCTGACTAACCCTTCGACCTGACGATGTCGATGACTGGTTTGTAATTCTTCGCAATCCAGGCTGGCCAACCTGGAGCGGAGTGCCGCTGCCACGCTCGAAATTTCATTATGTCGAATACATCCAGCGGCGAAGCCCCATCATGGGAAACAACAGGGCGACAATCAGCACCGACCAAATCGTTCCGCATACCGCTAGGGTAATCGCTGCGTCGTAAAAAATCAGCGACAAGATCGCCTGTTTGATGCTTAATTGGACGTTTCGCGGCTCTGGATAGCAGACCGCGATGACGACTCGACGAGCCAGTGCCAGGCTCAATAATACCAAAATCCCCCACAGCCCGAACGACTTCGACGGACCGATATCGACGATCGATGGCTGAAACCTGGGCAAAAATCCGAGCATCGCGATGCCTGCCAGCATCAAAAAAGCCCCCAGGCCGAGCATGGCCCGGCTGCTGACCACCGCTTCGGTGCGGGCAAACCACGTGACACCAACGATGTACAGGCCAATACCGCCAGCGAAGATCAACTGTCCGGCATCAAAGCTCAAAAGCTGCCAGCTTTCGGCTAGCGGCAGTTCTTTCGAGAGGCTCATGCCCAGCAGGATGTTGAAAAACCGGCACGCTCCCATCAGCCATGGGGCCAAGGCCGTGCGTTTCAGGACCGCATCGTAAGCGACCACGCAGACAGAAAGACAGGCCGCAACGGCACCGCCTCGCCAGGGAATTGCGGCGTAGTCGACATACACATAGCCGCCCAAAAGTGCCACCAAGGTACCCACGACCAACATCGAGAAACCGGCGAGCATGGCCGTTTGCGCGGAAACCGCCCCCGAAGGAATCGGGCGATCGGGACGATCGACGGCGTCGATGTCGCGGTCGTAGTAGTCGTTGAGAATCATCCCGGCCGAGTAGATCAAGCTGGAAGCTAACACCAGGCACACGAAGATGACCGGGGCATTCATGTTGGCGACCCCCTGGTTGGCAAACGCCGACACAATGAAGAAGCCAGCGAAGATATCGGCCCACGCGGTAAACAGGTTCGGCAGCCGGCACAACTTGCCAAACGCAAGCCAGGCTGGGTCAACCGGCGTTTCGGGAGTCGTCGAATCGTCCAAGGGGCGTCTCGTGAAAGCTTTTAATGCGCGAGGGGATAAGGACCGTGATTGTACGATTCAAGGCAGAAATCGTCGAGAACGCCCCAGTCCCTCTCGCTGAAAACAGAACACTTAAAACGGAAAACTAGTGACAAAAAAACCCCCGCGTCGGGCGATTGACGCGGGGGTACTTAGAAAAGGAGGGGGTTTTCAGGAGACAATTACCTAGGCACTTTTCGTTTCGGGCATTTTGAAAAGCTTCTCTCGACCTTCGACGATCTCTCGCGTGATCGAGTAGTTGGAGCCAGGCTCTTGTTCGGGCAAATCGAACATGATGTCGAGCATCACCGATTCGATGATCGAGCGAAGACCACGAGCACCCGTTCCCTTGGCCAGGGCACGCTGAGCAATGGCTTCGATCGCTTCTTCGGTAAACTCGAGTTCGGCGTTTTCCATCTCGAAGAGGGTCTGGTACTGCTTGACCAGAGCGTTCTTCGGTTCGGTGATCACCTTCTTCAGACCGTTCAGATCGAGCGGTTCGAGCGAGGCAACCATCGGCAGACGACCGACCAGTTCCGGAATCAGGCCGAATTCCAGAATGTCGTCGCTGGTCACGTTTCGCATCAGTTCGGCCGAGTCGGCATCCGACTTGAAGCCGGAAGCTTGACCGAAACCGATGCTCTTGCGACCCATGCGGCGACGGACGATGTCTTCGATGCCGACGAACGTACCACCACAGATGAACAGGATGTTGCTCGTGTCGATCTGGATGTACTGCTGCTCGGGATGCTTACGGCCACCTTGAGGTGGAACGTTGGCAACGGTTCCTTCGAGCATCTTCAGCAGGGCCTGCTGGACACCTTCACCGGAAACGTCGCGGGTAATCGAAACGTTGTTCGACGTCTTACCGATCTTGTCGATTTCGTCGATGTACAAGATACCGCGCTGGGCAGCTTCGACGTCGAAGTCGGCGGCGTGCAGCAGCTTCAAGAGAAGGTTCTCGACGTCTTCACCAACGTAACCGGCTTCGGTCAGCGTGGTGGCGTCGCCGATGGCAAACGGCACGTTCAGGATACGAGCGAGCGTACGAGCCATCAGCGTTTTACCGCTACCGGTCGGACCGGCCAGCAGGATGTTCGACTTTTCGATCTCGATATCGGAACCTTCGTGACCGACAACCAATCGTTTGTAGTGATTGTGCACGGCGACCGACAGCACCTTCTTCGCACCATCCTGGCCAATAACGTATTCGTTAAGGCTGTTCATGATTTCGCGAGGGCTGGGGATCTTGTTGAACAGCTTGTTGCCGGAACCACGGCGACGATTCTCTTTCTCAAGAATCTCTTTGCACAGATCGATGCATTCGCCGCAAATGTATACGTTGTTGTAAACGTCGCCAGGACCTTCGACCAAAGGACCTACTTCGCGGTAGTTACGACGACAGAACGAGCAAAATGCATTTTTCTTGTTGGTGCTATTGTGGCGAGTTCCACCAACATCATTTCCTGCGGGCATGAATTAACTCCTTTCGGCTTCGCTTGGAACAGCTTACCTGGCAGCAGGCTTGGGGACCTTGAGGCAATTCTCTTGATGCTTGTGCCGGCCAGGGCTGTTGTTATTTCCACGTGCTGCTCGACTGGCCATAGCTGGTGAAAGCCGTTTGGCCTGGGGGCATCCTTGTCCGCAAAGAGTTCGAGCCGTATTCTTCAGCCGCAGTAGTCGCTATCCAACGAATGGCAACGTCCTACGCTGATACCGCTTCGCATGGGCGAAGAGAGAATCACGCAAGTGATCCTCATTGGTTGGCCTCCCAGGCACCACACCTCGCAATACGAAACGATGTTTTGGTTTGTGCGATTGTGTTTCGCAAAACCGGACAAATAATCCCTAATCCGCCTTGCTGGCATCTTCGGTAAAGACGATCTCTGTCTCTTCCGAAACTGTTGCAGGCTCTTGGATTCGGGCTCTCATGTCCGTTGTTATTTTTCGGAATTCCTCGTCCGATAGCTCACCCCGTGAATGCATTTCGCGGAACTTTGATAGCATCGTCCCGGGGTTGTGTTGGTCCTCGTCCGAGTATTCGCGCCATTTTCTCAGAAGGTGAAACGTTAGTGCCAATCCTAGGATGCATGCGGCTAATAGGAATACTGCGAATGCTAACTGCAGATATTGATTTTCCATCGCTTCCCAGGAAGTACTAACTCGTCATTGCCGACCCATGCCGTAAACATACCGGTAGCGCGGGCAGGCCTTCAAACCCCTATTATTTCCATAAACGGTAACCTCGTCCAATCATTCGCCCGGATTGCCCAGGCCCGATCAGCAAATTGACAAGGCCAGCCGCCGGCAGCTAGGCTAACCCTACTCGTATCTTCTTACTTGAAGACCATTTAGGGCGATCTGATTATGTCACGCGAAGAAACCATTCAAAAAATCTCGTCCACGGGAATTGTCGCCGTCATCCGGGCAGACAATGGGGAAATCTTGGCCGACGTGACTCAGGCCCTGGTCGACGGAGGTGTGACGGCTATTGAAGTCACCTTTACCGTCCCCAAAGCGCACAAGGTATTAGAGTATGTCGCCGACCGCTTTGGCGATCAGATTCAACTGGGGGCCGGCACCGTGCTCGACGCCGAAACGGCTCGTATCGCGATCTTGGCCGGGGCCGAGTTTATTGTGTCGCCGATTGTCGACCTGCCGACCATCGAGATCAGCCATCGCTACGACAAAGCCATGATGGCCGGCGCACTCACCCCAACGGAAGTAGTCAAAGCCTGGCAGGCCGGATCGGACGTGGTGAAGATCTTCCCATCCGACCTGACCGGCCCCAGTTATCTGAAATCGCTCAAGGGTCCCCTGCCCCAGGTTCGCATGATGCCCACCGGCGGCGTGAATCTGGATACGGCCGAGGAGTTCCTGAAAGCGGGTGCGTGTGCATTGGGTGTTGGGGGCTCGCTGGTCGAGAAGTCGGCCATTGATAGCGGCAACATGGACCGCATTCGTGACCTGGCCAGGCAGTATGTCGAGATCGTCCAACGATTCCGAGCGTAATAGTTGTTCCCTGCCTGGGGTACCGATACGATGAACTAAGACGCTACGATCCTGACTCATCTTGCTACCGCGCAGAGCTCATGCCTATCTCGTTCGATTGCCCTCATTGCGGGACCCATATGAAGGTCCTTGATCGCTATGCCGGCCAAACCGGGCCGTGTGCCGTATGCGCGAAGACCATCACCATACCTGGCGACCCCATGGCAACTGCCGACATGGGGCATTCGCGAGTCGGTACCCGCCGCTCGGCGGAAGATAACAGCGGCGTCGCCCTGGGGACACTGATTGGGATTCTGGGTGGTTCGATCGCCTGCTTCTCGGTCATCTTTCTGGCGATGGTGTTGATCTTCCGGGTAGCGATTCCGGCCGCCAACCAGATGCGAACAGACAGTTTGAATCGGGCTTCGCTGGCGAAGATCGAGCGGATCGTCCAGGCCCTCAACGCGTACCACGACCAGCACGGGTCGTATCCGCCGGCCTACTTCACCGACGACAAGGGAAAGCCAACCCACTCGTGGCGGGTGATGATTCTGCCGCAACTGGATCGAAACGATCTGTACCAGCAGTATAACTTCGACGAACCGTGGAATTCGCCAGCGAACGTTGAGGTGACTACCCGCATGCCGGATGTTTACCGCAGCGAGATCGACAACTCGCCAGGCTCTACGTCGACCAACTTCGCCGCTGTTGTGGGTAAGCGGACAATGTTTCCGCACGAGAAGTCAACGACTCGGTCTCAGGCCATCGACGATCACGACACCATATTGATGGTGGTCGAAATCCATGGCCTGGGCTTCGACTGGACCGATCCGGCCGAGAACTACGACGTGGACAGCCCGCAAGGGACGATGGTGATCGACAACAACCGGTATTCGACCACTGGAAACAAATCGATGCTGACCGGCAATATGGGCGTGATGAGCGAGGACACCTACCACGTCGACGAGAACACCTCGATCACCCTTCTGCAGAGCATGGCCACACGCAGTGGCAGCGAAGACATCGGCTACGAAATGGACCTGCTCGAGCAGCCGTGAACGTTACGTATTAAGTGACTGGTACGAGCCGTACGACCGGCAAAGCTTGCCAGCCTTCGCTGACGCGTATCATACGAGCGACCCTATCAAGCGGACGACTCAACGACCGATAGACTGTGTTGTCGTGTCCTCTATCGTTTAAAGGGTCGTTCATGGTTGCCAAATCACGCTTGCTCGCTGCCACGGCTGGCGTACTAGCATCGATGCTGGCACTCGGCCCAGCGGTGCTATCAGCGCAGAACCAGCGACCCGCTGGCGAAACGTCCCCCGATGGAGGACCTGTGCTGACTCGGCAGATGGAGTTTGGCATTCCTTACCAGGTTGATGCCCCCGGTTCGACACCGGAAGTGCAACTAATGGTCTCGAATGATCGCGGCGCGAACTGGGTCGGCTATCACCGCCAGTCTTCGCAGCAGAACCGGTTCGTCTTCCAGGCCAAGGCCGACGGCGAGTATTGGTTCGCGATTCGCACGTTCGATGCCAGCGGTCGTCCCACCGAAACCAATGGTTACTTCCGGCCTGAACTGAAAGTCGCCATCGACACGCAAACACCGCAGGTCTCGCTTAAGGCGCAAGCACTCGAAAGTGGCGAAGTGATCGCCCAGTGGACGATCCACGACCCAGCGATCGACCCCGAGCAGATCCAGCTTAGCTATCAGTCGTCGCTGCAGTCCCCCTTCCAGCCGGTGCAGGTCGATGCTTCCAAAGCGTATCAAGCCGACGGCGTGATTGCGGGCGAAACGCGATTCTTTCCGATTGCCACCGACCGTGTCATGCAAATCCGCCTGGACGCTTACGACAAAGCGGGCAACGTCGGTTTTGCCCAGCAGTCGGTTTCCGTCCCGCTGGTTGCCCAGAAGCCATCGTGGAACGGTGTGCCCCGGCCAGCCCCAGGCCAGGCCGGGCCTGCCCAGGGGTCGCTTGCCGGTGGTAACATCCCGGTCGATCCGTTCCAACAACGCCGAATCGAGATGCCAGAGCCGCCCAAGCAAGCGGTGCCGTGGCCGACCGACAATGTCATGCCCCAGCCAGAAGCGCAGGTACAAAACAATCCGATGCAGCCAGCTCCTGGGGCAATGCCCTCGCAGTCGATGGCCGGAATGAGTGCTCCGCCGCTGCCGCAGAACGTCGACGATCGGTTCAAGCCGGCCAGTATGAAGATGGAACCACCCGTCGCTTCGTCCAGCCAGCCTGAACGCCCCACCGTCCGGGCGAACTCGACCGTCGGTCTTCCACCCGGCGTGACTCCGCAGGCGATCAACCATAAAGGGTTCGCGCTGAACTACGGCGTCGACACGGTCGGCCCTTCCGGCATCGGTCAGATCGAACTGTGGGTGACCCGCGATGGTGGCGAAACGTGGGAACCAGGCGGCACTGATCCCGATCGCCAAAGCCCATTTGATGTCGAAGTGCAGGCCGAAGGGATTTACGGTTTCCGCATTGTCGTCGAAGGGGGGAACGGCCTGACCGGGCGACGTCCTCAACCTGGCGACCTGGCCGATATTTGGGTGAGCGTCGACCTGACTCAGCCGATCGCAACGATCACCAACGTAGTGTATGGTGAAGGCCCGCACGTTGGGCACCTGGACATCAGCTGGAACGCCACCGACAACGACCTGGCCGATCGCCCTGTTTCGCTGTACTACGCATCGTCGGCCGACGGCCCCTGGAAGCCAATCGCCGAAGAGATTGCCAACTCAGGCAAGTACATCTGGAAGATCACCCCGGAAGTGCCGGCTGATATCTTCCTGAAAGCAACCGCCAGGGACCGCTCTGGCAATGTCGGCGAATTCGTCCTGAAGCGAGCGATCGCCAACGACGGCCTCGTTCCACGAGCCCAAATTCGCTCGCTGGCCCCAATTTCCGGCCAGAACGACCAGGCAGCCATGCCGTTTACGATTCGATAGCCGCCGGTAGTCAAATGGCCCGGCACCGGGTAACTTGGTGCCATGGCAAATACGGTTCACGCATTTGATTTTCTCGACTCGGACGCGGCGTCCATTCCTTCGGTTTGCATTGTCTTCGGCCGCGATGCCTTCCTGCGCGGGCTGGCGACCGAAAAGATCCGTCAGGCGGTGCTCGGCGATGACAACGATGTCCCCTACGGCAAACTGGCCGGCAACATGGTGACGTGGGTCGATGTGGCCGACGAGGTCTCGACCGTCAGTTTGTTTGGCAGTTCCGGCAGGCGCTTAGCGATTGTCGAAGATGCCGATCCGTTCGTGACTCGCTATCGCGACGAGCTGGAAGGGTTTCTCGAAAAGAAACGCCCTGGCGGGGTCCTTGTGCTGCAGGTCGAGAAGTGGGCGGCCAACACGCGGCTTTACAAAAAGTGCAACGAGGTCGGTCTGCAGGTTCAATGCAATCCGCCTGAGCAGAAGTCCGGCAAGAAGACCTCGCTCGACATGGACGCCCTGAGCAAGTGGTTTGTCCGCCGCGCGAAAGAGGAGCACGATGCCAAACTGAATGTGGGTGCCGCGCACCTGCTGGTGGAACTGCTAGGTACGGAGTTAGGACTGATCGATCAAGAGATCGCACGGCTCTCGCTGTTCGTGGACATTCACGAAGCAATCAACGAGGACCTCGTACGCGAACAGGTTCATGGTGGCCAGTTGCAAGAGATCTGGCACCTGGTCGATGCCGCCGTGGAAGGTAAGACTGCCGAAGCATTGAACCAACTCGATCGACTCTTTCAAGCAGGCGAAAAGCCCCAGAAGCTGTACGGCCAGATTGCCTGGAGCCTCCGCCGTTTCGCAGCCGCCACACGCATCTATCAACGAGCACGCCGTCGCGGTGATGCCGTCAGTCTACGTGATGCCCTCAAAGAAGCTGGTTTCCCGAACTGGCCTAAGGCGCTCGAAGAAGCCCAGCGGCGGCTGTTAGCCCTCGGTCAGATCCGCGGTGGTCGTCTCTATCGGCAACTGCTGGAGCTCGATATGTCGCTCAAAGGAAGCCACTCGCAAGAGGCCCGCGGGCGGCTGGCTTTGGAGAAGCTGATCGTTTCGTTCTCGAAAGCGATGGATCCACCTAGAGCGACCGCTCAGCGCTAAGTCCCCTCTCCCCTGCGGGGGCGAGTGAACAAGAGGGTGGTCGCTAGCACGCATCAAGATTCCCCTCTCGGTATCTCTTGCTTCAATCTTGAGGTTTTCCTACTATCCGCCGACCGTTTCTTGGAAGAAGGCCTGCGCCCGCGCGCGCCATCAACGGAAGCCTGAGCGAATGATGTCGAAGATTATCCTCCCGAGTGTTGTCTCCCTGACCGTCCTCCTGACTGGCTGCATGAGCGGCTGGAATCGTAGCGTGCAGGATCCGAGTTCGCTCAACTCTTATCTCAATCAGCAAGCCGTCTCGTCGAAACCGGCGGCGAAGCATTCGACCATGCCAGAAACGGAAAAGCCCAAACAGCACGAGTTGGCCAGGTCGGAAAGCAGCGACGTGGCCTTCGGCAAGAAGCTGGCAGCTCGTATGGCAGAGCTAGAGCAACAACAAGCGACTGCGGCCCCGGAATCCAAGACTTACGTTGCCCGCGTAGAAGCGTTATCGCTCCCGATTGAAGACAAGAAGCAAATCCTCAGCGAGTTCGCTTCGGCCAGCGATGCCCAGTGGGAAGAACTGCTCTCGAAGCTGGAACCGGTCTTCGGTCCTAAGCCGCAAGCAGTCGTGAAGAAGGAAGACACCAGCAAAGCGGACATGCTCGACCAGTACGCCAACAATCTGGTGCAGCGACACCTGAAAACACCTGACGCCAGTGATGCGGCCAACGAACAGCCCAAGCGGTTGCCGTCCCCCAACATGAACGAAGACACGTCGCACCTGGCTCAGGTCGATCCTTCCGGCTACCCCCGCACGATCGATCTCGACCGCGGCAAGACTTCGCCCGAAGCGCTGGCAACTGCGCCGCCGCAAGAGAAGATCCGCCGAGACACGGGCGTTCAGCTGGCCGCCTATGTGCCGGAGATGGATGCCCATTCGGAAGGTCTCTACCCGGAAGACGTTCAGGCCGCCGCCATCGCGGACATGAAACGGAACCCGCAGAATCTGCCAGACAAGACAGCCGGCCCCAAACCAAAGGCCGTCCCGCTATCGCAGGAAGAAGAAGCGGTCAGCCAGCTCACGCGTGTCGAATACCGCGCGATGCAAATCCTGTGGCAGCGGAGCCAACTTTCGTTGGAAGCGTTGTACAAAGAGTACAAAGCACAGTTCGCCTCCGAGCAGTCGAAGACTTCGCCTGATCCAAGCATCTTGAGCCTGGATGAAATGCACGCGATTCTCTTCGACTTGAAGGGACGCGGCTGGGTCGCGGATACTCGCCGCGGCAATACGGTTGTTTACTGGGCGGCCCGTAACCAAGAGGAGTCCGACGCCGGCAGTTGGGAAAAGCTGATCGACGACACCATTCAAAAGCTGGAACGCGTAGCCACCGATACGCGGGCCTCGGAAGAAGAACGCACCATCGCTCAGCTACGTCTGCGAATGCTATACCTGATTGCCAATCGCAAGTCCGACGCGATGGAAAAGGTCGACGGCCTGACCTCCGAAGAGCAAGAGGTGTGGAGCAACACACTGTTCGGCCTGGCCGATTATATGAAGGTAGAGGACATTCCGGTCGAACGTCGCCACACGCTGGCGTTGGGTTCGTTCCGCCGTGCGATGTCGCACCTGGAAGCGGCCAGCCCGCTGGAACTGCGGAACCTGGAATTCATTCAAAGCGTCGACAGCTTCGGTCAATTCAAGCCGTTCCCTTCGCACGACTTCCAACCGAAGCAAGAAGTGCTGCTGTACGTCGAGATCGAGAACTTCACCAGCCGCGACAACGGCGGCAAGTTTGAAACGACTCTGCAAAGCAACTACGAGATCTACGATCAATCGGGTCGCCGGATCGATGCCCGTCAGTTCCCGGAAGTCAAAGACAGTTGCCGCGTGCGTCGCCGCGACTTCTACGTGCCGTACCGGCTGTACATGCCTGAGAATATCCCGGCAGGCACCTATCGGCTAGAATTGACGGTCCGTGATTCGGCCGCCGACAAGTTCGGCCAGGCCTCGATTGAGTTCCAGATTAAGTAGGACGATTCCCATGCTCACGTGCGACGTTGCTGTTGTTGGGACCGGCGGCGTCGGCAGCGCGGCGGTCGCGTACCTGGCTAGGGCCGGGGCCAATGTGATCGGTCTGGATCGCTACTCTCCGCCGCACAACCACGGCAGTTCGCACGGCCAGACGCGTGTTATTCGCATGGCCTACTTCGAACACCCCGACTACGTCCCGCTGCTGCGTCATGCGTACCGCGAGTGGCACGATCTCGAGCAAACCACGGGACGAAAGCTCTACTTCCCAACCGGCGTGCTGCAGATCGGACCGGAAGCAGGCGAAGTGATTGCCGGGACGCTGCGTAGTGCCCAGCAGCATCAATTGGCGATCCAGCGCTACGCATTCGATGACATCACCCGCGAATTCCCCGGCGTCGTACCACCAGAGGCTTGCGTCGGCATCCTGGAACGTGACGCCGGCTACCTGCTGGTGGCCGAGTGCATTTCCGCTTACCTCGACCAGGCCCGGCAGCACGGGGCGATCCTAAAGAACGATACGCCGATTAAGTCTTGGACGCGAAACGAAGATACGTTCGAGCTGCAAACCGCAGATGAAGTCATTCACGCGAAGCAGTTGGTCATCTGCGGCGGGGCGTGGGCGACACAGCTTTTGGCTGATCTGAATGTCCCGATGACGATTCTGCGGAAGCATCTATACTGGTACGCCAATGATGCTGCGGCTTACACGCAGGCATCGTCGTTTCCAGTCTTTTTGATCGAGACGCTTGGTGGCATTTACTATGGCTTCCCTCAGATCGACCGCCAAGGGGTGAAGCTGGCTCGGCACGATGGGGGCGAACCGATTGCCTCGGCGCAGCAGCAGTCGCAGCAGGAAGACGCGGCCGATCGCGCGTCGGTTGAAACGTTCACCAGAAATCACCTTCCGCTGCTTTCGCAAGACCTGGTTCATCACGAGGCGTGCATGTACACGGTTACGCCAGACCAGCACTTTCTCGTTGGCACGCACCCCGAGCACGACGGCCTGCACTTCGTGGCTGGCCTGTCGGGGCATGGCTTCAAGTTCGCTTCGGCCCTGGGGCAGATTCTGTGCGACCTGGCCATGACGGGGCAGACGAGCGTGCCGATCGACTTTCTTTCTCCGCGCCGATTCTTCTAAATCGCGATGCCTGCACGTAACGGCAACCTAGAGTTGGATACGCGTTTCGCTGCGCACCTGCGCACGCGCCGGACAATCGTTACAACCGCTGCAATCCGCCGATCGGAAGTCGCCATGAGCCAGCTTCAGCTACCCCCGCAAGTTCAGCAGTACACCAGTCTCCTCTGCCAACAGTGGAAGCTATGGGTGCCGGTGGCGTTCGGCTGTTTTCTGTTGGCGGCAACTTACTCGCTGGTGAAGCCAGACCAGTGGCAAGCAACTCAGTCGGTCTTACTACGTGATGAAGCCGCCGGCCAACTGAGCGGTCAGGGGCGTTTCGATAGTATCGATACGATGAAAGCCGCTCAGGAAATGGTGGTGGAAGTGGCCCGCAATCAAGCGGTGCTGGAAGCCACGCTCAAAGAAGTCGGGCGTCCCGCTGGCAGCCACTCAAAGGGGGAATGGCCCGCGCTTGCCGATGTTGAGTCGCTGCGCAAGAACGTGAAGGTTAGCCCGCCCAACGGCGCGGAGTTTGGCACCACGGAAGTGCTGCATCTATCGGTCGACGCCGACAATCGCGAGCGAGCCATTCTGTTGGCATCGACGCTTTGCCAGCAGATGGACATCGCTTTGAAGAACATCCGTAACCGCCGCGCCGACAGCGTGATCGCGGAACTTGAAAACGCCGAGCTCTTGGCTCAGCAGGAATTGGCCCGAGCAACCGAAGTATTGAAGGCCCAGGAAACCAAGGTCGGCAGCGACCTGGGTGAACTGCGGAGCCTGAACGATGCCCAGTCGGGCGACGGTAATCTTCGCAATGCCTGGAACCAGATCAAGCAGCAGATTCGCGACGGCGAAGCCGAACTGGTCAAGCTGGACGAACAGCTCAACATCTTGAAGTCCGCCCAGAACGACCCTGACAACCTGATCGCCACCCCGAATCAGTTGCTCGAAAGCCAGCCATCGCTACGCCGTTTGAAGGACGGCCTGGTCGATGCGCAGCTTCGCACTTCGCAGTTGATGGGCAAGATGAGCAAGTCGCACCCACAAGTTCAATCGGCGATCGCGGCCGAGGAAGAAGTGCGTAACAAGCTAAAGGGAGAGCTGGAGATTGCCGTCCGTGGTGTTCAAGCGGATCTGCAGTTGCAGCGATCGCGTTTGAATTCGATCAACAGCCAGGAAGCAGGCGTTCGCGAGCGTCTCGATTCGCTGGCTTCCATTCGTGCCGGTTACGCCAACCTGGTTGCCGACGTTGATAAGTGTACCCTCGTCCTGCGAACAGCCCACGAACAACTAGCCGATGCCAAGGCCAACAAACGCGCTTCTGAAACTTCCAGCCTGATCACCCGCATCGATCAGCCAACCACCGGTGAATACCCGCTGGGCCCCGGCAAGACGGTTATCGCTGGCGCTGGCTTGCTGGGTGGCCTGATACTGGGTGTGGGATTGGTGGTTCTACTGACGCCCATGCCAGGGAGCCAAGGTCGTCGTTGGACCGATCGCCTGTGGGGTCGCCGCTCGACCGATACGTCTGCCACACCAAGTGCTGGCGATCGCCGAGCCGTTCCACGAATGGCCGAGCAGCCTCCGGTCAACCCGGATGCCCCAGGCCGCGGACGCCGCGCGACTGATCAAGCTCCGCCGGCAACCTATCCAGAAGTCGATCGTCGTGGTGGCTCAGACCGCCGCGGAACGGCCGCGCCCGGAGATCGGCGCGGCCAGTAGACTGCGAACAAGCTTCTACTTCCCTTGGAAGTCGGCTGGCTTCAAACCCTTCTTGAAGCTGTTGAAACCGTAGAAGCTTGGATCGTATTCGCCCACGATGCTGACATCGAGATCTGGCGTGATCTTGTCTTCCAGACCCACCAGATCAAACGCGGCGTTGACGATGATGCGGCGACCGTCTTCGTTCAAATAGTCGATCGCGCTGCCGAATGTGCTGCACACCGATGTCCCTTGCTTGCCACCTTCCAGCTGATATGGCATCGTCCAGACGATGGGCATCATTGGATCGTTCTTCTTGCCTTCGACAGGCTTGTCTTCCGGTTTCATCCCTTTCAGCACCGAACCGTAAACCAGCACGGTGGCGTCTTCCGGCAGATTGCGAACGCCGTACACGTCGGTCGGTCCCCACACGTCATCGACACCGCGAAGGATTGGATTGTCTTTCGCTGCTTCGTTAATCACACCGCGGGTGCTTTCCCCTTTGTGCTGACCATGGTGGCTGATCCACGTTTCGCCGAGAACCTGCTTACCGAAACCCCCTTTATTGTTGAAGCTATAAGCATGGAACTTAGCGTCCTTGGGAATGTTGAACGCATGGGTCGCCGTGCGGATACCGATGATCGGCTTGCCGGCTTTCAGATAGTCGTCGATGACCTGCATGTCGGCATCCGGCAGGTTGCGAAAGCGGGTCATGATGATGCACAGATCGGCCGACTTCAGCTTGTCGATGCCAGGGATGTTCTTCTGGTTGTTTGGATCGACCGTACCGTCTTCGGGGTTGATCGAAAATAGCACGGTACAATCGAAGCCGTGATGCTTCGACAAGATACCGGCCAGCATCGGCAGGGCTTCTTCCGAGCGATACTCTTCGTCGCCACTAATCATCACGATGTGCTTCCCTTTGCCGGGACCATCGCCCCCCTTGTACGTAAGCATGGTGTCATCAGCGGAAACCACAGACAGTGGCGTCACCACCAGGGCAACTAGCGTCAGCCAGAGAATATTGATTTTCATGGAGAATTCCTGAAGGGGTGAATCGGGAGGTGGGAAGTCGTGAATCAGTTCGGTTATAATCGAAATCGATCCACATTTCACCGCTCTCGCCCGATCAATTCCCACGAATTTATCGCGGTACCGCCTCCCTTCCCCAACGCTTCTCCCGAAGGTTTCACCATGCCAGGATATCGGTCCCTTGTACTGAGTCTGTTTTTATTACTGGGAATTGCGGATATTCTTTGCGCCGACCCACCGAAGGTGCTCGATCCACGTCTCCAGTTGGAACTGATCGCCGAACAGCCAGACATTGTCACACCGATCGGCATCACGTTCGACCAAAGTGGGGCGTTGCTGGTGATCGAGTCGCACACGCATCATCGTCAGCCTGACTACCAAGGCCCGCCGAAAGATCGCATCCGCCGCTTTGCCGATACCAACGGCGACGGCAAGTTCGATACGTGGAGCACCTTCTACGAAGGAACTGAGGCCACGATGAGCATCCTTTCCGCGAAGGATGGTTCGATCTACGTGGCCACGCGAATGGAAGTGTTTCGTCTGCTCGATACCAACGGAGATCATGTCGCCGACAAACGCGAAGAGATTGCCCACCTGGAAACGGCCGGACGTTACCCACACAACGGCCTGGCTGGTTTGACCATTGGACCTGATGGCCTGCTCTACTTTGGGCTGGGTGAAAACCTGGGCGAACCCTACGCCCTGATCGGCAGCGACGGCACCAAGCTTTCCGGCGGAGGCGAAGGGGGAACCATCTATCACTGCAATCTCGACGGCAGCGATCTGCAGTTGATGGCGACCGGTGTGTGGAATCCGTTCGGGATGATCTTCGATCCGACTGGCCGTCTGTATATGGTCGATAACGATCCTGACAGCCGCCCACCGTGCCGGCTGCTGCATATCGTACCGGGCGGTGACTATGGCTATCAGTTCCGTTACGGCCGAACGGGCGTACATCCACTGCAGGCTTGGAATGGGGAACTGCCTGGTACGCTGCCGATGGTGGCCGCGACCGGCGAAGCCCCTAGCGGCGTGATCTGGTATCACGGCGAACTATGGGGAACCAGTTGGGGCGATCATCGTATCGAGACCTTTCGCTTGGGCAATAATGGTGCCAGTGTCCAGGCCACGTTCCAAACGGTCGTGCAAGGGGATCACAACTTCCGCCCGGTCGATTTCGCGATCGCCCCGGACGGATCGCTTTACTTCACCGACTGGGTCGACCGCAGCTACCCGGTGCATGGCAAAGGGCGCATCTGGCGTTTGAGCTGGAAGCAGGAGCCTGCCATCAGCAAGGCATTACCCCTTTCGACCGCGGAAGAGGAAGCCGCCCAACTGCGAAAGTCCCCGACCCTGGCAGCCCTTGAGTACGACGATCCTTTCCTGCACCAGGCCGCCGTCTATGGTTTCGCCACGCGTGGCGTCGACATGCCACTGGAAATCTGGCAAGAGCTACCCACTGGTGCTCAGCGTCTCGGAATTCTGGAAGCGTATCGCTGGTCCTGCGATACCCAGCAGTCCGAGACCCCCTGGCAACTGCTTCGCGCGGCCCTGGAAGATCAGGACGATCGCGTTCGCATTTATGCCATGCGGTGGATCTCTGACACGCAGGCCCAAGATTTTCTACCACAGTTGAAAGAGCGGCTTAAGTCGCACACGCCGACCGTTCGCGAGTTTCCTGTTTTGCTGAGCACGCTCTCGTGGCTTGAATCTGGCAGCGTCGGTGGACGAAACGAGATCTTAGAGCAACAGACGCTGGCCAACATCATCCGCGACGAGAACCAATCGGCCGCATTGCGAACGTTGGCCCTCAAGCTGATCGATCCACGCAGCAAGCAGCTCTCCGACGAAACGCTTCAGGCATTGAGCGACTTCCAGGACAACGATTTGGCCCGTCAGGCACTGCAAGTACTGTATCTTCGCGGTGGCGAGTCGGGAGAGAAAGTGGCAACCGCTATCGCCTTGGATACTACGCGTGATCCACAACTTCGCGCGATGGCCATCGTCGGACTTTCCGATCATGCCGACGTGCATCAAGACACTCTCAAGAAGCTGGCAGCCGACGTCAACCCGATCGTTAGCCGTGAAGCTAAGCGAACGCTTCGCACCGACACGATCGCCGATCCGATCCCTGCCCATCAGCATGAGCAGTGGCTGGCAGCTATCCAAGGGCAAGCAGACATCGAGGCCGGTCGCCGTACGTTTCTTTCTTCCAAGGGAGGCTACTGCATTCGCTGCCACAAGTACGACGGAAGCGGGGCGGATGTCGGCCCCGACCTGACCTACATCGGCCAGCGAATGACGGCACAGCGGCTGTTGGAATCGATCTTACAGCCAAGCCAGGAGATCGCCCCGATGTATGTCCCCAAAGTGCTCTTAACGGACGATGGGCGGCTGCATATAGGCTACCCGATTACCGACCCCAGCGTGAACGAGAAGCGGCTGTTCGTCGATACGGCCGGCAAGCGTTTTGAACTCGATCCCGAAGCGATCGAAGAAGAACGCGACTCCGAGAAGTCGATCATGCCGGAAGGATTTCAGCAGGTACTCTCGCCTGAAGAGATGCGCGATCTAGTTGGGTTTCTGATGGCGACAAGTAACGCGAAGTAATTCCCTTTTGTCCCCTCTCCCTTGGGAAGGGCGAGGGGACAGGAATTCTTAGTACGCGTTCTTTCTGCCTAGCACGACCCAGACGGTCTCGAACAAGATTCGCAGGTCGAGCCAGATGCTCCAGGTGCGGATGTATTCGTGATCGCATTGCACGCGGCGTTCCATCTTTTCGACGGTATCGGTTTCACCCCGCCAGCCACGTACCTGGGCCAGGCCGGTGATGCCAGGCTTCACCTTATGCCGCAGCATGTAGTGATGGATCAGCTTGCGGTATTGTTCGTTGTGTGCCGAAGCATGTGGCCGCGGGCCGACCAGCGACATCGTTCCACTGAGCACATTGAACAGCTGCGGCAATTCATCGACCGACGACTTCCGCAGAAATCCGCCGATGGGGGTTAGTCGGCTGTCGTTCTTCTGAGCTTGTTTGACGTTGGGGCCATCTTCGCAGACGGTCATGCTGCGGAACTTCCAGACCAGAATCTCTTGCCCGTCCAGGCCGTAGCGTCGCTGCCGGAAGAAGACTGGCCCCTTAGAGGTCAGCTTCACCGCCAGGGCAACCAGCGCCATCGGGATCGCGAGCACCAACAGGGCCAGAGAAGCGAGGACGATATCGCTGACACGCTTCAAGACACCATCGACACCTAGCAGCGGGTTCTCATAAACGCTGACCACCGGAAGGCCACGAATGTCGGACCAGCGCGAGTGCAGGATCTCGAACACGAAGAAGTCGGGCACAATATAAACCGAAGCGGTCGTGTCCCCTAAATGATTCAGCACGTTACGAATACGCGACTCGGCACGCATGGGGAACGTGATGTAAATGCGCTGCACTTCGCCACGCTTGGCCGCTTCGACCAGGTCGTGCAGGTTCCCCACGCATGTCCCCAGGCTTGCGGGAATTTGCGGCAGACGTTCACTGGGGCGGTCGTCGTAAAAACCAGCGACACGCATTCCCAGGTCAGGCGTGTCTTTGATGTTCTCGGCCAGTTGAATACTCAGTTCGTTCACGCCGACGATTGCCACTCCATGTTGATTCATTCCGTTGGCAAGCATCCAGCGCAGCACCGCACGGATGATCATTCGCGAAACGGTAAGCAGCAGCGGCGTGGTCAAAAACCACGATACGAGCGTGTAGCGGTCAAAGGGGTGATCGTAGCGGAAGACGGTCGCCAGCAAGACAAGCATCGCCAGTGAAACGGCCCAGGTCATCGCCCCGCACCAGATTTCGCGCTCGGTTGAAACACCTCGCCAATTGCGGTACACGCCGGTGAACTCGGCCACCACATAGAAAATTGCCAGAGCCGCGGCCACTGCCATGTGATGATCGACGGTGGGAAATCCACCGGCCCCCATGACGGCCAGGATCATCCCCACGATGATCGCCGCAGCGTCCGCTACGCGGTAGAGCCCATCGAGGAGAGTCGATTTGTGCTGAATCTGACGGAGTGGATTACTCATGACCGTTGCCTGACTTGGTGGCACATACGCCCCTGAAATTCGAATTCAGGCAAATATAGGTCAGCCCCCTCAGCCGAGGAGAGAAAGAGAATCGGGGGGCTAAGATCTGGCTAGACTGGTGTCGCGGCTGTAACGATTGCGCCGATTATTCAATCCTGTCCCCTCGCCGTTCACGAGACAGCAAGGGAAGCTGGTACCAGGTTCGCCCCTTCACCCTAGCCCTCTCCTCGCTGGAAAGTGGGCACATGAGTGGAGTTAGAGATCGACGGCTTCGCTTAAGTCGATTTCAATTTCAGGCGCGGCCGGGTCTTGCTGATCCCCTGGTACAGCGTTGGGATCTTCGGCCGCTTCCTGGGCTCGTTTGAGTAGCCGCTTGAACAGGCCTTCGCGGGGAGCGTCCTCTTCTTCGGTTGTATTATCGGCTTTGTTGTTTCGCCCGCGAGGGTTCGTCTCGCGTCGCTCACGCATCTGATCGAACATTCCCCCTTCGCGATTGACGTTTTCCAGAAGCGAGCCAGCTAGATCGAGAATGCCATCGACGTCGACTTCGCCATTCTCCCCTTCAAGGTTAAGCTGGAGGTCGTCATTTTTCAGGATGTCACGTAGCGTCGATTCGGCAGTGGCCATCAACGACTGACCGAGCCGATCTTTATCGATGATCGGTTTGTCGAGCGTGCCGACGATGGGAATTTCGATCGTCTTACCACGCAGTGCCGAAAGGATTGGGCGAGGAAGTTCCCCTTCCTTGAGCTCTTCGACCGGATCGAGCGGCATAGGAATTTCCGCGATCAGGTTGAGGGACTTATCGAGCCCGACAAAGCCGCGCGTCCGTACACGCAGGTTGCCGATGCCGAAGTCGAGACCTTCATGATAGACCTGCTTGTCGGCCAGTTCGAAGTTGATCGTGCAGTCGGTAAACACTTCGACCGACGGCCCGAGCCCGAGGAACTCGCTGATCTTCTTCACCATAGGGGACTTCCCGGTGAGTTGAGCTTTGTGAATCGTCATTTGCCCCTTCCCAACCGAGTTTTGTCGATCGGCCAGGGGGACGCGAATGTCAGATAAGGAAAGCGAGATCTCGCCGTCGACCTGCGTGGCACCGGTGACAATCGGGGCGACGAACTTCAGCATGTCGTCGCACATCTCTTTGGTCATCTGCTGGCGATCCATCAAGGTCGCCTGAGGAATGAGGATCGATGGCCCTTCCTCTTCCGTTCGGCCAGGTCGCAGCTGCGCGAGGAAACCGATCCTCTCGAATCCCCAGGGCTCGCCACCCCCTGGCTTCTTGACCTGCACGGTGGCATCGATCACCTGGACGTCGATCGTACGCTGCAGGGCCGATTCGACTTGGGCTTGATCCAGCGAAGGGGCATCGCCGACACCATCGTTGACCAGATCAGCCTGTTCGCTGGGGAGTTCGATGACGATCAGCGGCTGCTCTATCGTCAAATTCCCCAACTGCCGCGGCTTGGTGATCAACTGAAAGAGGGTGACATCGTTGGCGATCCTTGGGACGCCAACGTTGTACTTCCCTTCGTTCTGCTGAATGCGCAGGTTCTGGATTTCCGTCGGATGAAACCAGCCTACCGAAACCGAGCCGACCGAGACGGCGACTTCTTTCCCATTGAACAAATGGTTAAGCAAAAAGCTACGCACCGGGCCGACGCCGATGATCATCGGAGCCGCGAGCACCAAGACGATGAGCATCGCCACCGCGCCGCCGACAAGCCCAAGCAGCTTGCCCCAATGCTTTTTCAGAAAATTCATGGCGTGACATCCAGAGAGTTTGGCCCAGCCCGCCGATCGAGCCGCGTCCCCTCGCCTGCAATGCGAGCGAGGGGACTGGCGATTGGTTGCCTTACAGGGCCGAATTCAACGCCGCCAAGGCAGCATCGTAGTTAGGTTCTTCGGTCACTTCCTTGCACGTTTCAGCATAGACGACCTTGCCATCCTTATCGAGCACAAACGTGCCGCGGGCCAGCAGTTTCAGCTCGTCGATCAGCATGCCGTAGTTGTTACCGAAGCTACGATCCTGGTAGTCGCTGTACTGCTTGATGTTTTCGATCCCTTCAGCACCGCAGAAACGGTTCTGAGCGAACGGCAAGTCCAGGCTGATCGTCAGGGCGTTGATCTTATCCCCCAGGTCGCCCAGTTTTTCGTTGAACTTCTTGGTCTGCGTTTGGCAAACACCGGTGTCCAGCGAAGGGACAACGCTCATGATGGTAGGCTTGCCTTTGACATCGGCGACGGTGATGGCCGTCAAACCGGCTGGACCGAAGGCGTGCAGCTTGAAGTCAGGAGCGTCCTGACCAACCTTCACTTCTTCGCCGACCAGGGTCATTGGGTTGCCTTTGAACGTAATCGCTGCGGGGCGGCTCATGGAACTTCCTCTTCAATTGAATGTTGCCGGTGGCAAGATTGGTTTGCAAACAAAAACGCATTGTGACGCGCCGCCGGGGGTGTTTGAAGAGGGCGTCGCCTGTAAGGCGAGTTTTCAGTTTGAAGTGTTCAGTTTTCAGGAAGAAATGGCTGGGAATGCGCGTTCGAAATGAAAAATGCCACCTGGTTTTCACCTGGCGGCATTTCACTTTATAGGAATGGATCGTTGGAGGTTGATCTTCGTCCGAAGGGTGCGGACCGATTAACGCCAATCGACTTCCAGTTGATTTTCGACTTCATGCACGCCGTCCAACCGGCGAACGGTTTCCTGGGCCATTTGCTTTTGGAAATAGCTAACGACGCGACCCTTCAACACGACGCGACCTTCGCTGTCTTCGACTTGAAGATGTCGACCAGGAAAGTGCGGGCTGGCGGAAAGGGCCTGGTGAACGTTACTGGCCACGGCGGTCATAGTTTGCATCACGGGTGCCTCACGAATAGCTGAGATCGGGGGAAATTCGCAGTGAAGTGCTATCACTGCTATCGGAAATTCCCTAAGGCAAACCTCAACGGATTTTCCGCCCACAATGCCAAGCTGGCAGAAACGCTGCGGGTTGGTGCGGTTGTAGCGATTGCCGGTACACCTGGTCCCCTCGCCCCGGCGGGGAGAGGGTTAGGGTGAGGGGCGAAGCAGGTACTCGCATTGGACGATGTCAACCAAGGTCTTCGGCACATAGCCAACCTACGATTCGGATTTAAACAGCCGTGACCAAAGGACGAGCAAGGCCAGCCAAAGAAAGATGGCAACAAGCCCGATGCCTAGAAAGACGGCTAGCCCGACGATGCCTGAGAGCCCAGTCATCTTCGATACCACGAACGCCACAAGCACCGGCGGAAGCATCCACACGAGGATGTAGACGGAATCGAGCCAATAGGGACGGTTCATATCCTTGGCCGCTCGTTCAAATTACAGAAAGCAGGTTGTGATCCCGAAGCAGTTGAACGATCGCCTCGACATCCTCGGCGCGGCAATTGGCGTGAAAACCATAACCCCCACGTGGATGCTTCATCAGTGGTGAGGTCAACCGAAAAGGTGAGTAGCGAAATGCGGCCTCGATGGCAGCCTTCTCGTCCTGCCCATCGTCAGGCGGTTGATCCCAGATCAAGCGCAAGTACATAGGCAAACTCCTTCGACATGAAAGTCATCTACTGACCCCATCCCCAAGACGGCAATCCGCCAAAGAGCCACCCTACGATTCGATCTGATGCAGGGCAGCGAGTCAATGATTAGGTCCCTGGTACCCAGTTTCCCCCTTCACCCTAGCCCTCTCTCCGAAGGGGCGAGTTGGGTTCATCAGCCTAAGCAAACAACGTCTTCGCCAGCTCTTCGGCCTTGGCCATCGCGGCTGGAATCTGCTCGGCGTCTTTACCACCGGCCTGAGCCATATCCGGGCGACCGCCGCCGGAACCGCCGACGATGGCGGCTGGCTCTTTGACCCAGTCGCCTGCCTTCTTGCCGCTATCGGTGAGGGACTTGCTGAGGCCGGCAACGATGGTGACCTTACCTTCTTCGGCAGCTGCGAACAGCATGACGGCCGAGGATTCGGTGCTCTTGCGGATCTGGTCGATCAGTTGCCGCATCAGGTTGGCATTGGCACCTGGGACATCGGCAACGACGACACTGGTGTTGCCGACCGTGGTGGCCTTGGCCAGCAGGTCATCGCCTGAAAGCGTGCCCGATTTTTCACGTTCGGTCAGCTGATGCTTCAGCTTGTCGACTTCATGGTACAGGGTTGCGACACGCTCAGCCGACTCGAACAGCGGGCTATTGAGTAGACGGGCCGATTCCTTCAGCATCTCTTTGCGGTGATAGTAATCGACGGCCTTGCCACTATATGGCTTAATTGCGGCAGGAGCTTCCGGGGCTTTACCGCTGCCGTTGACCGCCTTCTTCAAGTCACGCACGTAGCCAGTCAGACTGCGAACGGCTTCGGGAATGTTGGGCACGTCACACTTGAGCGTCTTGGCCATCGCATCGAGCGAGTGGTCGACCTTTTCGCGATACTCCTTCGCCTTGTCGCCGGTCAACGCGATGATACGGCGGACACCTGCGGAGACGCTTTCTTCGCTAATGACCTCGAACGCTTCGACCTGTTTGGTATCGGTCAGGTGCGTACCGCCGCACAGTTCGCGGCTGAAGTCACCCATGGTGACCATACGGACCGGGTCGGGGTACTTTTCACCGAACAGCATCATCGCGCCCAGTTCGCGGGCCTTGGCCAGGGGAACCGTTTCCCATTTGACCGTGCCGCCGTCGACCACCTTCGCGTTCACATCGGATTCGATAGTGGTCAGCTGATCGAGGGCGATCGGCTCCATGTTGGTGAAGTCGAACCGGAGGAGGTCGTCTTCCACCTTCGAGCCTTGCTGTTGGGCGTGCGAACCGAGCGTCTTCTGCAACGCGTGATGCAGAATGTGCGTAGCGGAGTGTGCCCGCTTGATAGCCGCGCGGCGCGTGGTGTCGACCTGAGCCTTGGCGGTGGTGTCGGTCGAGATCGTCCCTTTCGCCAGGTAACCTTCGTGCAGGAACAGATCGCTGTCCTTTTGCGTGTCGGTGACGATAAACTCGAAATCGTCCGAGTAAATGCGTCCCTTGTCGCCGACCTGACCGCCGGACTCGCCGTAAAACGGAGTCTTGTCGAGCACGACGACCAGCTTGTGCTCTGGACCGGTGGTGCTGAAGTCGTCAACCAGTTGCGACTCACCGTCTCCTTCAGCCGCGGTCACAATGCCTTTGATGGTGACATCGGTGGTTTCGTTGTCGTAGCCGACAAATTCGGTCGAACGAACCGAGTTCTTGAGGGACTCGATCGGACCGGTTTCGAACAGCTTCACTTGCTCGCCGCCGGAACGCTCGCCGAATTCTTCCATCGCTTTCTTGTAGCCGACCCAGTCAAACGTGAAGCCATGCTCGATGGCAACCTGTTCAAACAGTTCCGGTGGGAAGCCGAACGTCTGGTACAGTTCAGCGGCTTCGTCGCCGTTGACGACGGTGCGGTTGGCGGAACGCATGCCGGAGAAGATCTTTTCACTGCGGGCAATGCCGTCGTCCAGCGAGTGGAGGAAGTTTTCTTCTTCACTCTTGATCACGTTCTTCACTCGTGTGACCGAGTCTTGCAGATCCGGGTACGGCGTCTTCATCATCTCGACGATTTTGTCGACCAACTGATAAGCGAACGGCTGGTGCATGCCCATCTGGTGACCGTCGAGCACAGCCCGGCGAAGCAGGCGGCGGATAACGTACTTCTCTTTATTGGCACCAGGGTAAACGTTCTCGTGAACGGCCATGGTGCACGCGCGAATGTGATCGGTGATACGACGCAGGCGGCGGCCGTTATCGGAAGCCGGGTCGTACTTCACGCCGCAGATCTCGCTGGCGGCTTCCACGATCGGACGCAGGATGTCGATGTGGTAGTTGGTGGTGACGCCTTGCAGGGTAGCCGCGGTGCGTTCGAGCCCCATACCGGTGTCGATATTCTTGCTTGGTAGTGGTTCGAGGTTATTCGGCGGATCCCCTACGCGATTGAACTGCGTGAAGACGAGATTCCAGATCTCGACCTTCTTGCCGTCGGCCGGGGTGAAGTAGATTTCGCTGCACGGACCGCAAACGCCGTCGGGACCTTGGCTGGGGGCGCTGGCTGGCCAGAAGTTTTCGTCTTCGTCCAGGCGTTCGATTCGGCTGAAAGGCAGGCCGATCTTTTCGTGCCAGATGTTAGCTGCTTCGTCGTCGTCTTTGTAGACGGTGACGCTCAGCTGATCGGGATTGATCGCGAGCCATTTCTTATCGGTCAGAAATTCCCAAGCCCAGTGGATCGCTTCTTCTTTGAAGTAGTCGCCGAAGCTGAAGTTGCCCAGCATCTCGAAGAAGGTGTGGTGATAGGCGGTACGGCCGACGTTGTCGATGTCGCCGGTGCGCAGACACTTCTGGCAGGTGGTGGCCTTGGTGAAGTCGAGCTTCACGCGACCGAGAAAGTGATCCTTAAATTGGTTCATCCCGGCAGGGGTGAACAGAACCGAGGGGTCCCAAGTGGGAACCAGAACGTCGCTCGGGCAACGCGTGTGTCCTTTGGTCTCGAAAAAGCTGAGGTACTTTTCGCGTAGTTCGTCGGTTTTCATTGGGAAACTAGTTTTCAGTGTTCAGTTTTCAGTGTTCAGCAGATGGCCGGAGCTACCGCATCTTCCCCAATCGTTGGGACACAAGCCCTTCATCATAAGTTCTTTGCCAATTTGGGCAAAGGTGACTGATTTGGTGAGAAATATGGGTCATTCAAGAACCCAAACAAGGCCGGCTGCCCCCTGTGCATGGGACAGCCGACCTCGGAACCCTGTTTGGGAAATGGAACGTGCACGAGTAAGGCAAATCCCAGGGGGGACAGAGATCTGCCAGGATCCTGCTTGGGTGCGGCATGGTCCCCAGAACGAACCGTACCGCGGTGGTTGATCAAACGGAGAGGACTTGTGCGATCCCGGGGGGAAAGGACCGTCACTGAACGTACCCGGGAGGGCGGGACGCTTACAAATCGCCATCCGATGGCATTTCGCCGTCGTCTTCGGGGCCGGAAACCGGGCCGATGGCTGGTTCGACCGAGGCCATCACCTTTTCCTTGATTTCGGCGGTGATCTCGGGGTTTTCGACCAGGAACATCCGGGCCTTCTCCTTACCCTGGCCAAGTTGCATGTCGCCGTAGCGGAACCAGGCACCACTGCGGGCCACGATCTTGTGGTTGATCCCCAGGTCGAGGACGTCCCCTTCGTAGCTGATGCCATCTTTGTGCATCATATCGAACTCGGCGATACGGAACGGCGGAGCGACCTTGTTCTTGACGATCTTCGTGCGGACACGTTGGCCCACCACTTCTTCCCCGTCTTTCAGTTGACCGATGCGGCGAACATCGACACGGCAGGACGAGTAAAACTTCAACGCACGACCGCCTGGGGTGGTTTCGGGGCTACCGAACATCACACCCACCTTTTCGCGGATCTGGTTAATGAAGATCACGCAGGTTTTCGACTTGGCGATGGCACCGGTCAGCTTTCGCATCGACTGGCTCATCAGACGGGCCTGAAGACCGACGTGCGAGTCACCGATTTCGCCGTTGAGTTCCGCCTTGGGAACGAGGGCAGCCACCGAGTCGACGACGATAATGTCGACCGCGTTCGATTTGACCAGCATCTCGGTGATTTGCATCGCCTCTTCACCACTGGAAGGCTGGCTCACCAGTAGCGTTTCCAGTTGCACACCGAGCTTCTTGGCCCAACTGGGATCGAGGGCGTGTTCGGCGTCGACGAATGCCGCGATCCCGCCAGACTTTTGTGCCTCGGCTACGCAGTGCAGGGCAAGTGTGGTTTTACCACTCGACTCCGGACCGAACATTTCGATGATTCGGCCACGCGGAATTCCTTTGCCACCCAGGGCCATGTCAAGCGAAAGCGATCCCGTCGAGATCCCTTCGATCGGCTTTTGATTGGTACCCAGGGGCATGATAGCCCCCTCGCCGAACGACTTTTCGATCTGCGCGAGAGTCGTTTTGAGGGTGGTGTTCCCGGCAAACACGTCCTTTTTGGCTTCCGCCCCCTTAGGAGCGACGTCCTTCCCGGACGACTTCTTCTTGGCTGCCATTTTACCGTTGCTCTTGGTTGCGACCGTGACCATTTCTCAGGGCTCCTTTATGGGGAAAGACTGCAGGCACTGCAAGCGGCCTGAATGTCTAACTGCACAGATGAACAGTGTACAAATTTGCATCGACATTGCAAACTCGTTTCTGCGTTGTTTCTGAAATTAATGATCGGTGAGGGGTAGGACACGTTAGGTCCAACGCCGGAAAAGAATTTCCAGAAAGCGAAAGAAAGACCGCAACGCCTTACTACAAAAGGCCTTACAAAACAAAACAGAATAGCCCATGCCACCGGCGAGACACTTAACCGAGTTGACCGCGGCCAATCAACGTGTACTTCGGGCCAGTGCGATCGAGTTTGCTGGCAAAGATGCAAACTTCTTTCACGTGGCACTCCCCCATCGGCAAATCGGCGTTTTCTGCCAGCAATACCTTCAGGTCGTCGACCTTACGGCTGAAGCGCTTCAGACGGCCAAGCGTAAGATGGGGGTGATACTTCTTACGAGAATCTGGCGGGAAACCAATGTCGGCCAGGCGCTCGGTCAGGTCTTCCTGCAGGTCAATCAGCTGCTGGGCACCCGCATTAGCCCCAACCCATAACGTGCGGGGATTATCGATATCGGGGAATGCCCCTGTGCCGTGCATCTCCAATTCGAAGGCCGCGTGATTGGCTGCGACCTCGATCGTTTTACGAGAGATATCAACCACGTCCTGGCTGGTAACGTCCCCCAGGAAATTGGTGGTGATGTGCAGGTTCTCGGACTCGACCCATTTCACGTCCGCCTCGGCGGCCGAGAGCTTCTTGATCAGCTTCTCGGCTCGGCGACGAACATCGGACGAAATACGGACTGCCAGAAAACAGCGAGTCGCTTCCATGAAGCAGAAAGCCTTAGAAGGTCAGCATCTGACGGTATTGGGCGAAACGGCCGTCGATTTCGTCGCGGCTGGCACCCTTCAAACGATCCATGCTGAAGTCTTCGACAATCAAGCTGGCGACGACGGTGCCGTAGGCCATAGCTTCTTTGAGCGTCTTCGGGTCGAAGTCGTTCTTTTCGGCCAGGTACCCCATCATGCCGCCGGCGAAGCTGTCGCCAGCCCCTGTCGGATCGACCACGTGTGGCGTTGGGAAAGCCGGCATGACGTACGTTTCGCTTTCCGAGAAGAACATTGCACCATGTTCCCCCTTCTTCAACACGACGAACTTCGGCCCCATTTCCAGGACCTTTTGACCTGCTTTGACCAGGTTCTCTTCCTGAGTCAGTAACTTGGCTTCGCTGTCGTTCAGCACCAGACCATCGATACGGCCGAGCAGCTTCTTGAGCTCGTCCCGTTCGATTTCGATCCACAGGTCCATTGTGTCGGCGACCACCAGACGTGGACCGGTCATCTGCTCGAGGACCTTCAGCTGCGTCGATGGCGCGCCGTTGGCCAGAAACACGAACGGGCAGCGCGTCGCGTCTTCGGTAAGAGTCGGGCTGAAGTTTTCCAGCACGTTCAAATGCACTTCCAGCGTGTCACGATCGTTCATGTTGTCGTGATACTTGCCGGTCCAGCGGAAGGTCTTGCCCCCCTTTTCGACTTCAATGCCGCTGGTATCAATACCGCGATCGGCGAAAAGCTGGGTGTGCTCTTCCTGCCAGTCTTCCCCCACAACACCGACCATGCGAACGCCACTGAAAAAGCTGGCGGCATAGGAAAAGTGGGTTGCCGATCCGCCAATGATGTTTTCGCGAACCTCGGTAGGTGTGTGAATGGAATCGATGGCGATGGATCCGACGACCAAAAGTGACATGGGGGCGTCTTTCGTTTTAGCGTTTGCAGGGGAAAATCGTTTTCAACCGGTGCGATGCCAGACCAGACGATGGGAAGTTCCCCCAGTCTGGACCATAATGGACTTCGCAAAACGCCTCATTATCAGGGAATTCGCTTCGGCTGCAACGTACCGCATGAAACCAAATCGGCATTGTGGTCATTTTCTTGTGGCGTCTTGGTACCCCTCATTTTCGCTTGATTGCCCCGAAAGGTCGTGAAATTGCCTTTTCGCTCTGCCCTGCTCTGCCTGCTGATTTCTGCCTGGTCGATTAGCTCCACCACCTATGGTGACGAAGAAAAGCGGTTTGTGGCTCTGCTGGAAGATGGCCGAGTGGTCGAAGACGACGTGCTGCGCAATTGGTACTCCGGCAACGCGATGCCGCAACTGGCTGGGCAAAGCCTAATCAACGGGGGCAATCCCATGCGGTGGATAATGGATCGCTCGCTGGGACCGGCGGAGATCCCCAACGCCTATATCGAGCTATTCTCCGGCGATCGCATCCCGGGGCACCCTGATGCCTACGTGGCCGAGGGGGTCGAATACCAGACCGACATACCAGAACACTTTCTGATCACGCCCAGCTTTCCCTTTCGGCGATCGTCGAACACGCGTTACCGCTCAGACATCCGCGTACGCCGCGACTTTGTGCGGAAGATCGTGTGGGAACAGATGCCGGTACTGATCGATCGCTTTGTCCCGGCGACGGTCTTTCTCAAGAATGGGCGCGAGATCACCTTCCGCGCCATTCGCTTTTCGGAAGCAGGCATCCACCTGCTCGTCGAACGCGAGCGGATGTCGTTCGGCTTTCATGAAATCGCCGAATTGCACCTGGAAACCGAATCGACCTGGGACAGCCATTTGCGGGAACTCGCCATCCTTTTTCCCAGCGGCAAAGTCGATCCGGCCGATCAGCAGCGACTGGTGCAATGGGAGACGTCGGACGGCCTGGTGGCGACCACCAGCGTGCAGCGTATCGATGCCGACTCACGCGGCGACAATAACAATTCCGATCGCTGGGTGCATGGCATCCAGCCGGCGTGGTCGCTCGATCCGATCTGGGTCGAATGCCGTTCGACCTGGTTGCGAAGAAGCTGGGCGTTCGACGAAATGCCGTTGTTTCGCTTGCCCTATCACGAGAGCCGCGACGGGGCGATGTTCTCGCGTAATGGTTTTCCGGCACGCGTCAATCGAGGGGTACTCGCCGGTACGGCCAAGTCAGGCGATCGTATCAGCGGGTGGAGTTTGGGGGTGATGGCCCCCAGCCGCCTAAGCTTTGAATTACCGCCACTTGCCACGGGGTTTCGCACGACGCTGGGGATCGATCAAGCCGCGCATGACCGTGGTTGTATTCGCGGACGCGTGCTGGTCTCGTGGGAGAGTTCCCCCAAGTTTGAATCGGAATTGATGGTCGGCTCCGAGAAAACGGCCGACGCCGGCAACATCCGTTGGGATAGCGTACCGCGCGATGGGCAACTGATCCTGGAAGTCGACATGGCCCATCAAGGACGTCCCGAAGGAGCCGACCCGTTCGACATTCGCGATATGGCCAACTGGATCGAGCCCCGTATCCAGCTCGATCGAGAGAAGCTGCGTCAAGCGATCGACGAGCGAACGCCGGCTACAATCCTGGCCTGGAGCGGATGGAATGTCGCGTCTGATCTCAATAAGCTGCGATTTCAAACGACACGTCGCCGGGTGGAATACACGTACGAGTCCCCCTCGTGGCGAACAACCGTCGTGGCCAAGGACGAGCCGCTGCGACTGACGATGACCAAGAAGCTTGCTCCGGAAGTTTCTTACCTGGAAATCAATACGGCCAAGTTCGATGGGGGTGACGAGCCGAACATCGAAGTTCGTATCAACGACATTCCGGTCTTTGCCGAGTCGATGAAGAACGTCAACACTCACGACCATGTCAACACACCAGCTCCGTTCCTGGTTGACCTGACCCCCTTCGCTGGGCACGAGGTCGACCTCGAAATCTCGCAGACGCCAGGCCCAGACAACATCACCGTCGACTGGCGAGGGATCCACTTTTTGTCACAGCCCTCATTCCTGATGCCGGTGCTGGATGCTCCAACCGAACAACAGGTTGAAGGACTGCTAACGATCGATGGGCAACCGGCCGATGCGCATTGGAGAAATGACATCCGCCTGGTCAGCCGACCGGCCCTGGAAATCCAGGATGGACCGTGGGTGCAGATCGCCAGCTTTGATCGTCCGATCGAAATTCGCGAGCGGCCACTGCCTGGACAGTATCGGCAACTGCGTTTCACCTTCCAAAAGCAGGGCGAAGGCTACGTACAGATTCGACTGCTTCACGATGGGGATAACGAGTCGCCGGCTATTTATTCGGTGGGAACCACCAAGGCCGAAAAAGGGGTGATCGAACTCGACCCGAAGAAGATCAAGGAAAATGATTGGCACCAGGTCGGGCCTGATATCTTCTCCAACTTCCGCGATCTCGACATCACAGGTATCGCGATTCAATCGATCGGAGAGGGCAAGTCGACGTGGGATCATTTCGTATTTTCCAGCAGTGCCTGGCATTACGAGCGAATGGTGTCGATTTCACCTATCAACAACAACTGGGACGATTGGCAGAAGAGATCGGAAGACCTGCTTCAATGGCTGCCCAAAGCAACTGTCCAGGTTCACCGCGAAGGAAAGACTGTTCGCCCGGCCATCATGATCGACCAGGGGCAAGGCATCTTTGCGATGCTGGGGGACGACGACTGGAAACGGGACCAGCAGGTTGAAATCGTGCGAGATGACGGCAAGAAGTTCACGGCCAAGTGCCTGGGGATCGACCAGGAATCGCACCTGGGCCTGCTGCGGATTGAGAATATTGAACAGGATGGCCAGTGGTCGCAAGTTAATCTGGCCGGCGGAGATCGGCTTGATCCGCAGTTCGCTTATATGCTGATTCAACAAGATGAAGTGCCCAAACAGCTTGCCTGGGACATCTGCCGACCGATCAATTACACAAAGAGAGTTGAGATCCTTTCCAAACCCCAATCGATCGACTTGCCAATCGGTGCCATTGCAATCGACCGAAACCAACAGATTGCCGGATTTGTACGCGGCATGTCCCCAAATGGGGAGCCTATTCTTACCATCGCCCATCCCCTCGCGCAGAACCGCTCCACCCTTCAGGGCAATTAACAAACTCATCTTCTCTAATTATATTTGCGGAATAATAATTTTTTAGAGATTCTCTCCCCTTTTCCGTTGAATTGCCGGAACGGTACCGTGCCCGGCGGTGTTACGAACTAATTCCTTTCTTTCTTCCTCCTCACTTCTCGGTGTCACCATGCGCAAGACCCATGCTTTCACGTTGGTTGAGTTGCTCGTCGTAATTGCCATCATCGGCGTATTGATTGCGTTGCTGTTACCGGCGGTCCAACAGGCCCGCGAGGCAGCGCGTCGCATGCAATGCACCAATGGCGAGAAGCAAATCATTCTCGCAATGCACAACTATGAATCGAGTTTCAAGGTGTTCCCCACCGGCCGTCTCGGTTGCGACGGCGCTTGCAGCCCGACCAACGGACCTGGTACCAGCGGTTTCGTGCTGCTGCTTCCGTTCCTGGAAGAAAACAACCTGTACGAACTGTTTGCTCCGTACGGCCCCGACAGCAACTTCCCCGGCAATCTGCCGACATCGACTCTCTCGATTCGTCCCGCTGCATTCGTTTGCCCCAGCAGCACCATGCCGGAAACCGTGAACTCGGGCAGTAAAGACTGGGCGACCAGTTCCTACGCGCTTGTCTCGGGGCACTACGGTCCTTCGCAGGGGATCGGCTCGAAAGTGAAGTGGGAAAACTCCGGCATGTTCGTCTACCGCGATTCGTTTGGCGTTCAAGACGCCGTCGACGGTCTGTCCAATGTGATGTTTGTCGGCGAAGTGATTGATGGTCACCTATCCAACCACATCAATCGTTGGACGACGGCAGGCCGTCACCTGGACTCGCTGCGTTCGACGGAAAACCCCGTGAATACGCCTCCAGGCCAAGGCGTCACCACTTCTCCTTATGGCGAAGCACTCAACGGTGCGTTTGGCAGCCGACACCCAGGTGGGGGTAACTTCGCGTTTGGAGATGGCTCGGTTCATTTCATCCCTGAAACGATAAACCTGACCACCTACAAATTGCTGGGTCAGCGAGCTTCCGGCCAACCCAAAACGATCAACTAGACCAGGCACTCGTCTGAGCGTTTACTTGAACATCCCACCTATCAGAGATTGCCCCATGTCGAGATACTTTTTGATCAGCGCAGCATTGGCTGCGCTGATTCTTACTGGTTGTGGTGATGGCCGCCCTTCGCGGGTAAAGACTTCGGGCCAGGTTCTTCTGAACGGACAACCATTGACCTTCAAGGGAGATGGCTTCGTGCAAGTCGTTCCTGCCGATAACCGACCAGCCACCGGAAAGATCAATCCCAGCGATGGGACCTTCACACTCACTACATTTGAAGACGGGGATGGAGTGGTTCGCGGCGAGCACAAAGTTGCCGTATGGGCGAATGCGTTGGGGCCCGGCGGACAAGCAGTCAATCTGCTTCCCAGGGAATACGCCGATACGGCGACCAGCGGCCTGACAATCGTCGTTGACGAGGCAACCGATTCCCTTAAGATCGAACTGGAAGGAAAGTTGCGTACCGCGCCAGACAGCGCTAACGCACTGCGAGGGGACGCTTCCGGCTTTTAACGCTAGTTGCTGGGGAACATCGCCTCGCAAGCTTCCAGACGCGAACCGGACTGGTCTGTAACGGCAACCTTCCAATCTCCTCGTAGGCAAACACCGGCATGCGTTCCATCTTTGGCCAGAAGGTATAGCTGCAGGTTGAAGTTGGGACGCCCCAGCGGGTCTAATTCAAATGGCGGAGCATGCCGTGCTGCGTGCTCGAGGGTTGCCATGCCAGCTTCCTTGGGTGACATACCCTGCCCCATCAAGTGCACTGCCATAAAGCTGCTGCAGTTGAGCAGGTTCGCTTCGCCATGCCCAATGCTTCCGCAAGTGCCGTGTTCATCGTCAACATACAGTCCTGCACCGAAAATGGGTGAGTCTCCGACGCGTCCTTTGGTTTTGAAGCAGTGCCCGCTGGTCGAAGTCACGCAGGCCAGATGCCCCTGCTGGTCTTGCCCCGCCACGTGGACTGTCCCTGCAGGATGGCGATAGTAATAGGTTAAGATCTTCATAAGCTCCTCGGTTTCTTCATCCTTCGGAGCGGGTAGCCACTCTTTATTGGCCTGATAGGTCCTCTTCCACAGTCGCCACAGTTTGCGTGCATTCTCAGTCAGCAGATCTTCGGTCGGAAAGCCACATGCCCGAGCAAACGCATCGGCACCTTCTCCTTGCAGCATTACGCGGCGAGATTCGCGCATAAGCCGCAGTGCCACCTTAGAAACGTGCCGAACCCCAGTAAGGCCGATAATCGAACCACCGCGATGCGATCGCCCATCCATCACGGCCGCATCGAGGGTGACGTGCCCCTGTTCGTCGGGAAGCCCTCCGTAACCGACCGTCAGTTCTTCCGGGTCATCCTCGACCAGGGTCACCCCTTCGACACAGGCATCGATCACCGGGCAATGGGCTTCTAGCTGCTGCCAGGCTCGTTGGGTGGCTTCCAATCCGTTGTGCGAGGCAATCACTTTCATGGTTTTTTGTTACTACCGGGGCGGTATAATTGACGGACTCGAAATAAAATGCGACCGAGTGGCTTTACGCCACTTTTCGCAAATGTAATCAGATATCGATGCAGGGCATCTTACCAGATGTTCTGCCGGCTGACGTTCTGCAAGGCGGTGGTTTGCGGGGACAGTCAACCTGCGAGCGAAATACGAGAACGTTCGGTAATTTTGTCATACCCTGGAATCGAAATTGAGATCGCCATGCGTTTTCTTTCCTGAAGGCGTTTTGTCCGATCGCCGATCGCCTTGCCCCATCAAAGCACTCATGACCAATTCATTTGACGATAGCGACTCGCCCGCCCACTTGCGATTCAATCACGGCCCAGAATTGCCGTCTCGTCAGGCACGATGGCTGCGTGGTATCGGCGGTACCGTCATGGGCCTTTCGCTGGCCGTTGCGTTTGCTCCTCTCTTTTTCACCGCGGACGTATCCTCGACCGAGATCACCACTTACCTGTTGTGCCTGGCCACGGTTCTGGTTTTAGATGTGTCGCTCGCGGCGATCATCGTCACCTGGCGCAGCGTCGCCTGTAGCCGCCTGGGAGAGTGGCAATTCACGGTCGATGGGTTTCAATCCTCGCATTACCGTAACTTGCTACTGGGTGGTGGAATGCACACCTTGTCGCTGTTTGTGTTGTGGATTCCCTTGCTGATGAAAGAAAAGCCCGCCGTACCGCTCAACGGGTTTCTACCGTTCATTGCGATGGCCGGATTTGGCGCACTGGCCAGTGTGCCATGGCTGGTCCAGTTCTTTCTGCATGTCAAAGGTCACGACCTGGAAGTCCACGAAGAAGGCATGATGATTGGCGGCTTCTACCCGTGCCGGTGGAATCGCATTCTCAGCTACACCATCTGGGACGATGCCGCATCGTTGATTGTCTTCGATATCCGCGGAAGAGGCCCGGTGGAAGTCTTCATGGCCCCGTCCGATCGGAAGATTCTGGTGGAAGAGCTACGACGCCACGTCGGCCCACCCAATCGCGAAGGGCGCTCGGACGATCTGCCCGATGACGATCGCAACGGGCAATTTGGCAACCTGTCGGTGTTTCGATAACGCCTAGCCGACGCTGGCGATGAAACACTTCAGGTATTCATTTTCCAGGCAGGTTGCGCTGACCGGATGATCCGGGGCCGCCCCGCGCTGTTCGAGCAGACGCAGATCGCGTCCCGTCTTCTGCGATACGCCCAGCAGCATCATCAGAAACTCATCGCGGTTCACGTTGCCACTGCAACTGCAGGTCACCAGAATGCCCCCTGGCCGCAGCAGTTGCGTGGCATGGCGATTGATGTGGAAGTAGGCCCGCAAGGCTTCGTCGATCGTGCGACGAGACTTGGTGAACTTGGGTGGGTCGAGAATGATCGCGTCGTACTGATCGCCAGCATCGACGCGAGCCTTTAAGTAATCGAAGCAATCGGCCTTCTCGAACGAAACATTGCTGAGTTGGTTGCGTTCGGCATTGCGCTGCGCCGCGGAAACAGCCGGGCCGCTCCCATCGACCCCGTGCACCGAGGACGCACCGCCATGCCTGGCGGCATTCATGGCAAAGCCGCCGCTGTAGCAGAACATATCCAGCACTTTGGCATTGGGTGGCAAGTAGCTAGCCGCCACGCGCCGGTTGTCGCGTTGGTCGAGGTAAAATCCGGTCTTTTGCCCTTCCGAAAGATCGACCTCGAAACGCAGATCGTTCTCGATGATCTCAATAGGTTCGCTGGGAAGTTCGCCGGCAAGCAGGGCCGGTTCTACTTCCAACCCTTCCAGCTTCAAGATGCCAGCTTCCCCGCGGAGGGAGATGCTTTTGGGCTGAAGCAGGTCACCCAGCATCGCCGCGATGCTTTCGATGCGTCGGAACATCCCCAACGAGGTCACCTGAATCATCAGATGCCCGGCGAAGTTTTCGACGATCAAACCACTGAGCCCGTCGGCTTCGCTGTACACGAGGCGGCACCCTGCGTTGTCTCGCAGCAGCCCCATTTCGCGTCGCATCAGAATGGCTCGTTCCAGGCGGCTGCGCCAGAAATCATCCCCTAGCGGTTGCTCCTGGTCCCACGAGTACAACCGCACGCGCAAGTGGCTGTTGCGATTGATCAGGCCGTAAGCGATGAAGCGGTCTTTCTCGCTGTGAAGTTGGACCACATCTCCATCTTTCACCTTGCCGATCACTTTATCGATGCCGCTATCGCGGACCCACGGATGCCGTCCAAAGAACGGCTGGGCCTTGCGAGGGCGGAGCTTCACAATCGGAATGGAGGACGCAGGTGCATCGCTTGCTTCGTTGGACATTCAGGGACTATTCAGAATCAGGTGGAAATTTTTCCTGGGCTAAATGCAACGTCGCATCCATACGCTTCAGACACGACTCTTTGCCCAAAATGGCCAGGCAATCAAACATGCCAGGGCCAACCGTTTTGCCAGTTACGCTCAGACGGACGCCATGAATAATGTCGCCAATCTTGACGTCGGCCTCGTCGATGAACGCGTGCATCTCTTTGTCGAGATGTTCGACCGTCCAATCCTCGACGGCGGAAAGATGATTGCGGAAGGTTGCCAGGATGGCCTGCGATTCAGGGCTGGAGAGTCGCTTCTGGAAGCCCTTCTCGTCCATCTCCATCTTGTCGTCGGCCACATAGAAGTAGTCGGCATAAGATAGGATATCCCCCATCACCTTCAGACGATCACCACAGGCGGCGACAATCTTTTCAAGTTTCTCTTTCTCGCCGGGAGCATCTGGATCGGCAACCAGGCCTGCTTTCACCAGGAACGGCATCATCCCGGTGGCTTTCTCTTCGACCGAAAGCTTTTGTAGATGACGATCCTGGAAAGCCCACAACTTCTTCGCATCGAAGCTGGCCGGGGCCTTCGTCACGCGTTCCAGGCTGAAGTGCTGGATCATTTCGTCGACGGTAAAGTCTTCGGTCTTGTCATCCAGCGACCAACCCAGCAGAACCAGGTAATTCAAGATTGCCGATGGCAGGTAGCCGGTTAGTTCGTAGAAGTCGACGATCACCGGGTTGAACGTTTCGGCCGACATCTCAACACCCATCCGATGGGCGATATCTTGGCCGTGTTCGTTGATCCGGCTGAAGTCGGGGTTCTTCAAATACTTGTCAAGCTTGCGTTTGCTCAGCTTGTTCTTGCTGCCTGGCTCGGCCACGTACGGCAGGTGAGCATAGACCGGCAATTCGTAACCCAGCGACTGGGCGATGAAGATCTGTCTCGGCGTATTGGGGAGGTGCTCTTCGGCTCGAATCACGTGCGAGATCTGCAGGTCGTGGTCGTCGACCACGCTGGCCAGGTGATACAAGCACGAGCGATCGCTCCGCTGGATCACGTGATCGTTTTCCTTGGCCCACTCGAACGAGACATCGCCACGAACGGCATCGGTAAACTCGCAGTTGCCTTCACGCGGCATCTTCAGGCGAACGACGAAGCTACGCCCTTCGGCCTCGAAACTAGCTCGTTCCTCAGGCGTGGTGGCCATCCACTTGCGGCTGTACTGGAACGGCTTTTTCTCGAACGTGGCCTGATCCCGCTCGGCGTTGATTTCTTCCGGGGTCGAGTAGTCGTAATAGGCAAAACCGCTTTCAATCAGCTTTTGGGCGGCGGCCTTGTATTTGTCGGATCGCTGCGACTGATAATAAGGCTCGTGTGGGCCGCCGACTTCGGGGCCTTCGTCCCAATCGATTCCCAGCCAACGAAACCCCTCGAGGATCGGCTGCAAAGCTTCGTCGACGTTGCGTTGTTGATCAGTATCGTCGATCCGCAGAATGAACTGGCCACCATGCTTGCGAGCAAATAGCCAGTTAAAGAGCGCGGAGCGAACACCACCGATGTGCAAATAACCGGTCGGACTGGGGGCAAAGCGAGTACGAACTGGTGCCATGATGATGAGGGCTTATGCCATGCTGGAGGAACCGAACAAGGGCAGCGTCTCCCCCTTGATAGGAGGGAAACGCCCGGAACGATCCCTAAGCTTAGACGCTGGCGGCAAAGCCCGTCAAAGGGGCTGCGATGATTTAGGCCGCAGACCGGCGTTTTAACTTCTTCAATCGCCGCCGCTCGGCCTTGCTGAGCAGGTGATCCGGCTTGGCTTCCAGTCGCAAGATTTCCTCGTCTTCATCCGAATTATCCGAGTAGCCGTCGTCATCCTGAGAGTACTTGCCGGTGATGGTCGGCCCCTGGTTGGCGGCTGGTCGCTCCTGGGGAGCCGGCTGCGACTTGGGACGTGTTTTGACCCGTGGGGTCATCGTGGTGCGTTCTTCTCCAGCCGAGGCCGCTTCGTCCTGGTCGGCTTCGTCGGAAGACTTCTTGCCCCAAGAGAACCATGATCGCTTTGGCTTCTCTGCGGCATCCTCGTCCTTGACTGTCGATGCGGCGATCTTCGGCTTGGGCGGAGCCTTGGCTGGCTGCTCGGCCGGCTCATCTTCCGTATTCTTCTTGCCGAAAGAGAACCACCCACGCCATGGCTGTTGCTCTGTTAATTCTCCCTCGTCAGTCGATTTAGCGACAGGCTTCGCTGGCTTCTTCACCGGCTTAGCTGGTTCCTCATCCGTCTCTCCCGACTTCGTCTTACCGAACGAGAACCACCCGCGGCGTGGCTTTTCGTCTGTTGTTTCTTCCTCGTCAGTCGACTTGGCGGCAGGCTTCGTAGGCTTTCTTACCGGCTTGGTGTTTTCCTCTTCGGTCTCTTCCGACTTCTTCTTGCCAAACGAGAACCATCCGCGGCGTGGCTTGGCTTCTTCTTCGTCTTCGTCGGTCGCCTGCTGTGCGGTCGGTTTAACGGCGGGCTTCTTCGCCACGGCACCCGTACGGCGACTCGATTTCTGCGGTTTGGTTTCGTCCGCATCGTCCTCTTCCACGCGGCGAATGCGACGCGAGATGAGCCCTTGGGCGTCTAGCCATACAAATCGCGAATACTGAACAAGCGTCGCCAGCAGCAGCCCCACGCCAAGAAGCTGGGCTGCGTGTAGCGCGAGACCAATCGGCACACTGCTGGGCAGCAAGAGCAAGTCCATTTGCAGGGCCATGCCGGTGAACAGCAGTGCTGCGCTGATCACTCCGACCACGATGGTACCGACGCTTTCGCGAACTTCGATCAGTGCCCGGAGGGTCATTGAACCGTAGGCAACACACCACACGACAATCCACCAGCCATCGGTTTGGCCAAGCAAGCGAACCCGTGTGACGGCTTCCAGACCGCGGGCGACATCCGTGCGGAAGTTCAGCATGCAGTCTAAGCTGGCAAACAGCAGCAGCCCGGCAAACCACAACCAGCAGCGGTAACGGCCGCGGTAGTCGTCCAAACGATGACGTCGAATTCGATATGTCAGAAAAGCCAGCAAAGCACCGACAAAGAGGGAGCCAGCCGAAAGATACGTTCCCAGGCTATCGACGCGGGTCAGATCGGCCCAGCGGACGATGTTCGCGCCGTAGTGATGCATGGCTAGCAGTACGGCCACACAAAGCACGATAGCGGCATAAATGAGCGTGACGTGGACAAGATATACCGGCACTATGTCGACAATACGAATCCTTCGCTCGTCGATGGCAGTCTTCGAGTAAGTCCGTGCCGAACGACAAACGACGTCATCGACCGTGTTCGATGTAGACTGGTTGCCTGAATCGCTGGCGCGATCGTCCATGAGGGCCCGGCGACGACGCTCGTCGCGCAGACCATTCCGCCTGAATTGCATGCTCACATCCATCCCTGGTGAAACAAATGACCACGTCCCTGTGGCATTTAATCATCCTACACATGTCATTTCGGCAATCGAACGAAGCGTCCTGAATGATTGCTGGCCACTATTTAGCCAGCAAACAAGAGTCGCTTATCGCATCGCGTAAAACGCGTAAAGTCAGGCAAATATGCTGGCAAGGCTAGCGGTGGGCAACCTTCTTCGAGGTAGCCTTGCTGGCATGTCGAACTTATTTACCGTCGATCACCGGATTGGTCAGGACGCCAAGCTTTTCGATCTCGACTTCGACCTGGTCGCCTGCTTTTAAGAAGACCGGTGGGTTCCTCGCCATGCCGACGCCAGGGGGTGTGCCGGTGTAAATCAAGTCACCAGGCATCAGGGTACAGACCTGGGAAAGGTAAGAGATCAAAAAGTCGATGCGGAAAATCAACTGGCTGGTGGACGAGTCTTGCATTGTTTCGCCGTTGAGCCGGCACTGAATCCGAAGATTGTGCGGATCTTCGATCTCGTCCGCGGTAACCAGTTCCGGCCCCAGGGGAGCGAAGCTATCGAACGACTTGCCAAGCAGCCACTGCTTGCCAGGCTTCCCTTTTTGCCAATCACGAGCGGATACATCATGACCGACGGCATAGCCGGCCACGTGGCTCATAGCATCTTCACGGGAAATATTCTTACCGGCACGCCCCATCACGACGACCAGTTCGGCTTCGTAGTCGACCTCCTTGCTGACCGCAGGAAGTTCGATCGGCTGCCCATCGGCACGCAGGCACGTGGGGAATTTATTGAAGACCACGGGTTCGTCACCCACGGTCGCTCCGGTTTCGGCAGCATGGTCGGCGTAATTCAAACCAATGCACAGGATCTTTTGCGGTTCGACCACCGGGGGAAGCAGTCGCAGCCTGGCAGGATCGATCAGTCGCCCTTCTTCCGCGGCTTCCAGAATTGCATCGTGATGCATCGATAGCATCGGAAGCAAATGCTTCATTTGGGTTGGTAACAGTGGGTCGGCCTGATGCAAGTCGACATAGCCATCGCCACGGGCCACGGCGGTGCGCGGGCCGGTATCACTTAGGTAGCTGATCAGTCGCATATCTGTCGACAACTTTCCTGAGAAACAATCCCAACAATTGGTAAAACTGGATAACCGTCAAAACTCAACTTATCGCAATTACCGGCTACCGGCAACGAGATGCTTCCCCCTTCCGGCATCAGATAATACGAATGGAAGCTATTGTTTTAAAAGATTCTTTGCTTCTTGGTTGGGGGGAATTTGCTGCTCTACCGATTTCGACGTACCTTTCAGCGCTAACCTTCCAACAACACACAAGCGCGGTAAGCGATGGGCAGCTGCACCTAATGGCCATGGAACCTCCTACCAACTCAGGTTCATTCGAATCTGCAGACAAAGTACTTGGCGCTTCGGACGACCCGATTCACGCTATTTCGAACCTGATTGCTTGGGCCGATGAGCCGCTACAAGAGACCGTCGACGAAGAATTTGGCGAAGCTGACAATCAACTCATTCAAGTCAGTTTGGGAATCGCATCCGGGCTATTCTATTCACTGCAGGCAAAACACTTTCCAACGGCTTCTCACTCGCTGCGTGTGGCCAAGCTTTGTTCGCAGTGGGCCGCTACCCTGGACCTGGAAGCCTATCAGCGCGACCAACTGGAAGTTGCCGCTCTACTGCACGACATCGGCAAGATGGGCGTACCAGACTACGTACTGGCTTGCCCAGGTAAGTTGGCCGCTGAAGAACAGCAATTGATGGAACGAAGCCAAGACATTGGCCTCGAAATTCTTTCGGCTTGCTGCGACGGCGAAGAGATTGTCGACCTGATTCGCTACAACTATGCCTGGTTCAACGGCTCCAAAGGCAAGTACGACGTCAAGGGAAAAGACATCCCGATCGAAGCACGCATGCTGGCTATCGTCGATGCGTTCGACTCGATGACCGTCGACCAGATCTTCCGCCGTGCTCGCTCGAAAGAACGAGCCTACGCCGAACTGACCTCCTACGCCGGTACCCAGTTCGATCCAGAGCTGGTCACTAACTTTTGCGAAATGATGTCGCATCCGCTGCCAAGCAGCAGCCAATCGACGCGTAACTGGCTCAAGGTCCTTTCCCCCGAACATGCCAACAAACATTGGCGTGTGAACCAGTATGGTGCCAATCCATCGAAATTACGATCGCTGGCAGCGTTCCAGGAAAGCCTCGTTCGCCACATTCACGACGCGGTCGTTTTTATCGACATCAACCAACAGATTCTGGGTTGGAACCAGGCCGCCGAACGTCTCACCGGTTTGACGCGTGACGCCGTCGAAGGGCACCGCTGGACCTCCGAACTGCTTGGCCTGGCCGATCATCAAGGTCGCAAGTTCACCAACGAAACTGACCCGGTTCGCGTTGCCATTGCGGCTGGCACTCAGGGGATGCATCGTCTTTCGATCCGCAACGCCAGCGGAAACTTCGTCACCGTTACGGCCCATATCGTTCCGGTGGTTGGCGAAGACGGTAAAAGCCTCGGCACTACCATTCAAATGCACGACACCTCTGGTGTTGAGTCGCTGGAAGAACAAATTCAATCGCTGCATTACAGAGCGACCCGCGATCCGCTTACCGGCCTGGTCAATCGAGCCGAAATGGATCGTGGCCTGGTCGACATGGTCGAGCGTCACGCGACGGCAGGTCGATCGTGCAGCGTGATCATTTGCGATATCGACTTCTTCAAGAAGATCAACGACACCTACGGACATCAGGCCGGGGACGAAGCGTTGATCTCGTTCGCGAACCAGTTGCAGTCGCATGCTCGCTCGGCGGACATCTGTGCTCGCTATGGCGGCGAAGAGTTCGTGATCCTTTGCCCTAGCTGCGATAACGAAGAAGCCGCGATGCTGGCGGAAAAGATCCGCAGCGCCGTAGCCGCGACACCTCAACCGGCACTGGGGGGCAAGAACATGTCTGCCAGCTTCGGCGTTACCGAGATTCAACGCGGCGACACAGCCGATTCGATCTTGAACCGAGCCGACCGAGCCTTGCTGCAATCGAAAGAGATGGGGCGTAACATCGTCACTCAAATCGGCAGCGGGTTGAAAGAGCCTGCCATCGGCGATCGACGCAGCTGGATCGCTCGCATGTTTGCGCCGGTCGAACCAGAAGTGCTCCTCAAGCGTGCCATGAAGACGAAGGTTCCCCTGAACCTGGCCGCTGAGAAGATCCGAGGCTTTGTGGCCGATCACCGCGCCGAAGTGCTGAGCGTGAACGAAGAAGCGATCAAAATCATGGTCGATGGCGAATCGTTGCCGCTGCAGCGTCGCGTGGCCGACCGAGCCGTACCACTGATCATCGAACTGAGATTCAGCCCTATCGTCGGCGAGAATGGCGCACAGCATACCAAGGTCCAGATTTCGATCGCCCCGCGTCGTAATCGCGACCGGCGCAAACGAGACGCGATTGAACGAGCCCGGCATCTGCTGATGAGCTTGCAGTCGTATATGGTGGCCTACGAGTTCGTCGACACCACTGTTGCTACAGAAGAAGAAATCCCAACCTGGTGGAACAAGCTATGGGGCAAGCCGCGTAAGGGGGAATCGCGTTAATCAAGACGCGACGCAGACCGAACTGCTGCTTTCGCGTCTCATCTTGTTCATGAAACCCTCACCCTAGCCCTCTCCCATCAAGGGAGAGGGGACATGAGTAGGGCTTGCTTAGCTGATCAGCTTTCGCAGTTCACCGCTCAGGTCATCCGCTTTGACACGCCATTGTTCGAGCGAATCGCGATGGCGGATAGTGACCGTTTGATCCTGCATGCTTTCGCCGTCGACGGTGATGCAGAACGGTGTACCGGCTTCGTCCTGTCGACGATAGCGACGCCCGACGGCACCCTTTTCGTCGTAGAAGACGTTCCATTCTTTTTTCAATGCTCGGTAGATGTCCTGTGCCATCTCCGGCATGCCGTCCTTCTTCACTAGCGGGAAGATGGCCGCTTTGATCGGAGCAATCCGCGGATGTAGCTTCATCACCGTTCGCGTCTGCATGTTGCCCTTTTCGTCCGGAGCTTCGTCTTCCGTAAAGGCTTCGCACAAGAAGGCGAGCGTCGCGCGGTCGGCACCAGCCGATGGCTCGACGACGTGCGGCACAAAGCGTTCGCCGGTGATATCATCGCGATACGACAAGTCCTTGCCGCTACCACGATGCTTCGGCTTCCCTTCGGCGTTCAGTTCGACGGTCATGGGGTTGGTGCTTGGATCGAGCTTCCCTTCCATGTGGCTTCGCAGGTCGAAGTCACCTCGGTGGGCAATCCCTTCCAACTCGCCATACTCCCCTTCCGGCAGGAACGGGAAGGCATATTCGATATCGGCCGTACCGATCGAGTAGTGGGCCAGTTCTTCAGCGTGGTGCTCGCGGAGAATCAGTTTGCCCGCGTCCAGCCCCATGTCCTTGTACCACTGGAAACGACGTTCGCGCCAGTAGCGGTACCAGTCTTGCGACGAGTCTGGATGGCAGAAGAACTCGATTTCCATTTGCTCGAATTCACGCGAGCGAAACGTGAAATTACGCGGAGTAATTTCGTTGCGGAAGCTCTTACCCACCTGGGCAATACCAAAGGGAACACGCACGCGGCTGCTATCGACGACGTTCTTGAAGTTCACGAAGATCCCCTGGGCCGTTTCCGGACGCAGGAAGGCCGTGTCGGCTTCGCCACCCAAGGCACCGATCGTCGTCTTGAACATCAAATTGAATTCACGCGGAGGCGTGAGCGAGCCGAGGCTCTTGGCATCGGGGCCGAGGACCTGCTCGAAGTCGTCGACCGTCGTCAGCGAGACGAGCGGACCATCCCACTTCAGTTCATCCGCATTCTTGGATCGCATGCCGAAGAACTTGAGTGCCTGACGTTCGATGTCGGCTTCCGGGGATTCGGAGTCGCTACCAGCGGTGGCAAAGATCTTCTTACCCTTCGCTTCGACCCAACGACCTTGAATCTGATCGTGGCGATAACGCTTTTTCGACTCTTTACAGTCGACCATGTAATCGTGGAATAGGTCATAGTGACCGCTGCACTTCCAGACTTGGGGGTGCATGATGATCGTACAGTCGAGACCGGTCATTTCGTACGCGGCCGGGGCACCAGGAAGTTGGGCCAGGTCGTCGTGACCGGTGACCATGTCGCGCCACCAGGCATCCTTGATGTTTCGTTTCAGTTCGACGCCGAGCGGGCCGTAGTCCCAAAATCCATTGATTCCTCCATAGATTTCGGATGACTGAAACATGAAGCCTCGCCGTTTGCACAACGAGACGAGCTTTTCCATTTCCATGGCGTCGATTCTGCTTGAAGTGAGTGGTTTGCGTAAGTCGTTAACAGGTAAACGTCTAAGTGTACCTCAGGGGTCCCAGCGGCGTCTACGTGGGTCGACAGCAAGCAATTGGCTCGATTGCTTGCATGGTTTGCCCTAGAATTCGGACAACTACCGCAGGAAAAGGTTCCCTTACGCTATCATGCCTGAAGATTCCATCAACCCGTTTCAATCGCCGCAAGCGACACCGGACGAGCCGCCGACGGTGGTTTCTGCCGTTGCGGACGAAGAGTGGCCATTCGAGGCCACCGAGCTAGCGGTAATCGAAGAAATCGAACCTCCCTTGGGTCGACCGCTGTTGCCTGGACGTCCGTGGGGTTGGGTCCTTTCTTATTTGCTGTTGTGCCTGGTCGGGTTGTACGGGCTTTGGATTGGGGTAATGTTTCTCGTCGCGTGGCTCTCCGGCGATGCCCAGGCCCTGGCCGACCTCACGATGCAGCATGTCCCGACCATGTTGTTTGTGGTCTTGCCGACGGTTCTGTTTCTGCTGACGATCACCCGGCACTACTTTCAACCGGACGTCACTACCATGCGCCGCTTGGCGAAGTTAATTCGGCGACGCGAATCAAACGCAATCCCGTCGTTGAATTCCCCCAACTGCCAATTCGTGGCGATCGTACCGCGCGAGCGTTGGCAGCTTTCCGAATGGGAACTGACGCAGGAATTCGCCATCCTGCACGTCAATCCTTATGAGTCGCGCATCTTGCTCGAGGGAGCCGAACATCGTTTCTGGATTCCCTCGCAGGCTGTGCTCAAGTGCGGGGTCGACTTTTTCACGAAGGCCAATAAGCAGATCTGGGTTGTGTGCCTGGTGATTCAGACAAACGATGGCCCTCGGGAGGTTTGCTTACGGATCGGCAACGTCGACGGCTTCTGGCAATCGAATGGGCAACGAAAGTCGGCTGCCGAAAAGCATTGGGGGCGCATTATGCTTTTGAAGCAAGCGAAAGCCAAATCAGCGGGAACTTCGACATGACGACCGAACCGACCAACCCGTTCGCTTCTCCACAGGCCGATATTACCACGACCGGTCGACCCGAAGTCGACCAGGCGTACCCCATGACGGCGACGGCCCCGGCGTTGATTGAAGACGTACCCGAACCGCATCACCGGACAGTACGCACGTTTAAGATGCGTTTCTTACTAGGGCTACCCAACGTGGTGATCCCGATCACACTGGGGATTTTGTTCTATGGCATGGCCGCATTCGGGCCAGCCTGGCTCGACCTGGGAGGCAATGCGTCGCTTGCGCTCCTAATTGGCTCGATGGCCACCTTTTTCACGTTGATCTACGTACTCACCAACGCGTTCCGCCAAGACTACTGGTGGGAAATGTTCATGCGCCGACAAATTGCTAGCCGCCCTGCCCCTTGGATCTCGCTGTCCGCGCATCCATCTGAGTTCGTCACCTTAACGTCAACGCAGCCGAAATCGATGGCATCGTTTCAATTGGGCTCGAACGAGGCCGAGATTATCGACATCGGCCTGATTCAGCTAGATAAGACCGAAGGAGTGATGGTGCTGGAATGCGACAACCGCCGGTATCGCATTCCACGCAATTCCCTTCTGGCGTGCGACGTGCAGCAAATCAAGCTACAGTCACCCTGGACCCCCGTGGTGATGATCGCTTGCCAGACGGACGAAGGTCCCCACGAGTTTTGCATCATGCCGGCTGACGACCATCCCTGGCTCGAATTCGCTGGGCGTTACCGCAAGCGACAAGCGGAACGGCTCGCCCAGGAAATCTACGAGTTGCCAAGGACGCGTTAGACCAGCACGTCTTGCCACGGTCCGGTAATCGCAAAGGTGATACCAGGCGTCTGGATATTGGCGAACAGCCACTTGCCGTCTGGGCTGAATGTTGAACCGGCCCATTCCTTATCGACGAACGATCCGCGAAGACCGTTGTGCTCGCCGTTGAGGACGACGTTGTTCTCGGCAAAGGTGTTCAGCCGACCATCTTTACTCAACGTCAGCATTCGCTGTGGCAACGGATCCTCCCCTTCGTAGTCATTATCTTCGCAAAGAATCAGACCACCCTGAGGGCTCACGCACAGGTTGTCAGGCATGTTCAGCACGCGTTTGTTACGCGATTCGTACAGCAGCGTGACCGTTTGCTGCTGGGGATCAAACTGCCAGATCTGCCCTGCCTTGGCGGCACCGCCGTCGGTGGCATCGAAGTAAATCAGGTCGTTGCCATACCAGCATCCTTCAAGTCGGGAGAATGCCGAGCCACCCTGTTTTTGACCCTGCTCGAAGACCGAGTCAACTTTCGCGTCGGGGCTCGTCTTTTCCAGAGCTGGGTTCGCGATGCGATGCCACTTCACAGGGAACGACGAACCATCTGGGAAGCCACCTCGCAGGTCCGGTTGTCCCACGACTTCGGCAATTTCCAGCACACCACCTTCGGCCAATTTGCCAGGGGTTGTGGGACGGAAACGATAGAAACCGGAGCTTCCTTGATCTTCAGTCAGATAGACGTAGCCGGTCTTGCGATCGATGGCGACAGCTTCGTGCACGAAGCGTCCCATTTCTTTGATCGGTTTTGCCGTCGCCGTACCGTCAGCGGGCACTTCAAAGACCCAGCCATGATCCTTTTCGTAGTGAGACAACTCGTTCCCATCCGCAGGACCGTAGGTGGTCTCTTCACAGGTCAACCAACTGGCCCATGGTGTCACGCCACCGGCACAGTTGCGAACGGTGCCAGAGATGGCTCCGTAACTGGTTAGCCATTGGCCGCGTTTCATGTCGAACTCAAGCTGAGTACAGCCACCGGTGGCCATTTTATCGAAGGGGGCACCATGCTTGAAATTGAACGCGGGACCAGGGTTACTCAGCTCATGATTCCGCGTTAGCAGCAGCTTGTTACCCTTCTTGCCGACAACGCCCATGCCATCGTGGGCGGCTGGGGTCGACTGGCCATCGGCCATTTCGTCGCCTGTCCAACCGTACGAGACATAGCGAAACCCTTCCGGCAGCTTCAACAGCGGCAGACCGGTTGCTTCGTCCTTGACTGGAATCAGGGGAGTCGATTGCCGAGCTGCTTCTCCGAGAGCCGTTCGCTGACCGAACGTCGAGAGGGCACCGCCGATGGCGAATGACCCCAGAACAGAAAACGTATCGCTCAGAAACTCGCGCCGCGATTTAGATTCCGACATAACTATATGCCCAAGAAGGGATTACTTAGAAACACCAATGCCAAGAGGCAAGGTACCCAAGCGGCCGACAAGCTGACAAGCGTCTTCATGAACTCTTAACAAACGATACAGCTTTACGCGGCTGCCGTACTGAATTTCAGCCCCAAAATGGCTATTGCCAGCAATAGCATAAAGAACAAGCGGAATGGCGAGACAGGCTCGTTGAGAACAACCATACCTAGAATGGCAGTTCCCGCCGCACCAATCCCGACCCAAACGGCATAGGCCGTACCAATCGGCAAGTCGCGAACCGCAACGGAAAGCAGGTACATGCTGCCTGCCAAGGCAACCACGGTTATGGAACTGGGCCAAAAGCGAGTAAAGCCTTCGGTGTACTTGAGACCGACCGCCCAAACGACTTCAAGAAGACCTGCTGCCAATAGAATCCACCAAGCCATGATAAGCTCCTTAGCTGACGACACGAGGTTAGTTACTTCGTGCGTCGTCTTATCCTGACCGGGTACGGCGCGTCTCGTCCGGGGCTGATTGCGTAGCCAACGCTTGCCAAATTATTCGTGAAGATCTCCCCGACAGCAAGGTCGGCTTACCGTAAGCAACCTCTTCTCCCCTTTACCGCGTCCTTGGATGAAAGAGCATCGAAGGATCTAAAAATTCGGCGTGGGGGGGCGATATTGCGAGAGCTGGATCGACTTAAACCAGTCGATGGTTTGCTTGAGACCTTCTTCTAACTGGGTGGTCGGTTCCCAGGCGAGGTGCTTACGGGCCAACGTGATGTCGGGCTGACGCTGCTTGGGGTCGTCGGCAGGGAGGTCGGTGTAGATGATCTCCGACTTCGATCCGGTCAGCTTCACCACCAATTCGGCCAATTGGCGGATCGAGAACTCTTTGGGATTGCCGATGTTGATCGGGCCTACCTGATCGCTGGCCATCAGCTTGAGGATGCCACTTACCAGGTCATCACGGTAGCAAAACGAACGCGTCTGCGAACCGTCGCCGTAGATGGTGATTGGCTCGCCGGTGAACGCCTGACGGATGAAGTTCGAGATGACGCGGCCATCGTAGGGATGCATTCGCGGCCCATACGTATTGAAGATACGTACGATGCGAACCTGAACGCCGTTCATGCGATGGTAGTCCATGCACAGGGTCTCGCCGGCTCGCTTTCCTTCGTCGTAACATGCCCGGATACCCAGGGTGTTCACACTACCGCGATAAGTTTCAGGCTGCGGATGGACTTCAGGATCGCCATAGATTTCCGACGTCGACGCATACAAGTACTTCGCGCGGCAACGCTTGGCCATCCCCAGCAAGTTGATCGAACCCATGACCGACGTTTTCATCGTCTTGATCGGATTGAACTGGTAATGCCCAGGAGCCGCCGGACAAGCCATGTTGTAGATCTCGTCCACCTCCAACCACAGCGGGTGGATAATATCGTGGCGAATGACTTCGAAGTTCGGCTCTGACAACAGATGGACGATGTTCGACTTCTGGCTGGTGAAGAAGTTATCGACACAGATCACGTCGTGTCCCTCTGCGACCAGTTCTTCACAGATTCGCGATCCTAAAAAGCCGGCCCCGCCGGCCACCAAAATGCGTTTGATCTGAGACATAGAATTCAGATAGCTCTCTGTAGGAAAGTCCCAATCCGCAGGTTAGGTTTTGGAAACATCGACCGAACGACGTCCCACCGAGAAGTACGTGAATCCATGCTTTTCCATGGTTCCCAGGTCGAACAGGTTACGTCCGTCGAAGATCGTCGGCGTCGTCATCTTCGCTTTGAGCTTCTTGAAGTCTGGCGTACGGTATTCGTTCCACTCGGTATTGATGGCCAAACAATCAGCACCGTCGATGGCTTCCATTTCGCTCTTGCAGTACTTTTGGATCTTGTCTCCGAACTGTGCCTCAACGTTTTCCATCGCTTCAGGATCGTGAACGTGGATAATTGCTCCCTTTTCGACCAGGTAATTCAGCAGTTCCAAAGCAGGCGCTTCGCGAATGTCGTCGGTCTTCGGTTTGAAGGCGAGCCCCCAGACACCAAACGTTTTGCCAGCAACGTCACCACCGTAAAACGCATCGATCTTGCGAACCAGCGATGCCCGCTGATGTACGTTGACTTCATCGACAGCTCGCATGATCTTCGGCTGCAGTTCAAGCGTTTCGGCCAGCGAAGCCAACGCGCGAACGTCTTTCGGAAAACAGCTTCCGCCATAGCCCAGGCCGGGGAAGAGAAACTGAAAACCAATGCGTTGATCGTGCCCCATACCGATTCGCACGTCGTTGATATCGGCACCGACTTTTTCGCTGAGGTTAGCGATCTCGTTGATGAAACTGATCTTGGTGGCCAGCAATGCGTTAGCGGCGTACTTCGTCAGTTCCGAGCTTTCAGGGCTCATAAACAGGATCGGCTTTCCGGTGCGTACGAGCGGGGCATGCAGCGTCTGGAGCAATTCCTCGGCCGCCTTGTTCCGCACGCCGCAAACGACGCGGTCTGGATACATGAAGTCGGAGATGGCCGAGCCTTCTTTTAGGAACTCAGGATTGCTGGCCACGTTGACTTCGCGTCCGCAGAGCTTCTGCAGCATGTCGAACACCTTGCCGTTGGTGCCCACCGGGACGGTGCTCTTCACGACCACCAACGCGTCTTCTCGCAGATGGGGTGCAATCCCTTCGACCACTTTCCAAACGGCAGAAAGATCGGCAGCCCCGCTATCGGACTGCGGCGTACCGACGGCGATATAAACGATATCGGCATCCGGGATCACTTCCGCGGCGTTGGTCGTGAATTGAAGTCGACCTTCTTCATGATTTCGCAGAACCAGTTCTGACAAGCCTGGCTCATAGATTGGAATGATGCCCTTTTTCAGACCTTCGACTTTTGCCTGATTGACATCGATACACGTGACTTCATTACCCAAATCCGAGAAACAGGTCCCGGTAACCAGACCAACGTAGCCCGTGCCTATGACTGCTAGCTTCATCTAAAACTCTTCCTGCCAGGAAATCGACCATGAAGACAATCGAATTAGTGTAAACCCAGTTTGTAAAGGATAACAGGTGAAGAGCACTTGCGCGACCATACCTAACGGGTCAATTCAGGGGCATCTGGGGAAGAAAACCCTTTTTTAAACGGCTTGAGTGTGGGAGAATCTTGCGGACTTATCCGACAAGACGCAATCCAGCCCCAATCCTGTTTACCTAATCTTCCCCAATCCTTGAAATGCTTCATCGAATTATCTTCTGGTCGGTAACGGCCTCCCTGGCAGGTTTTCTATTTGGTTTCGACACGGTCGTTATCTCTGGTGCGGAAAAGACTATCCAGCAGTTATGGGGGCTGAAGGACTTTCAGCATGGCTTGGCCATGAGTGCCGCTTTGTGGGGGACTGTCATTGGGTCGCTGGTCGGCTTCTGGCCAACCGATCACTTCGGCCGCCAGAAGACGCTGGTATCGATCGGAATCCTTTACCTGGTGTCGGCGGTGTGGTCGGCACTTGCCAATGATCCCTACTCATTCATGCTTGCTCGGTTTATTGGTGGCCTGGGCGTGGGGATCTCGACCGTGACCTCGCCGCTGTATATCTCGGAAATCTCGCCGCCGCAAAATCGAGGCAAACTGGCAGGCATGTTTCAGTTCAATATCGTGTTTGGGATTCTTATCGCTTTCCTCTCGAACGCGTTGATCGCCCAGTGGTTTGCCGAGACGGTAGCTGAAGGGGAAGTCAATAACGCCTGGCGATGGATGCTAGGGGTCGAAGCGGTTCCGGCACTCATCTACTCCTTCTTCTGCTTCTTTCTGCCTGAGAGCCCTCGCTGGTTGATCGCTCGCCAAGGAGAACGTGAAAAGGGGATTGAGATCCTGCGTCAGATCATGCCGGAAGACTCCCCAGGTCACGTGGAAGCCGTCGCCGACGAGATCGAGATCACCGCGCAGCAGACAGCCGCTGCCGGCAGTATCTGGCAAGCGAAACTACAAATTCCGATGATGATGGCTTTTCTAATAGCCTTCTTCAATCAGCTCTCAGGCATTAACGCGGTGCTATACTTTGCCCCGAGAATCTTCGAGATGACAGGCCTTGGCGAAGAAGCTGCCTTGCTGACGTCGGTCGGTATTGGTGTGGCCAACCTGATTTTCACATTCGTGGGCCTGGCGCTAATCGATCACTTGGGACGTCGCACGTTGATGATTATTGGCTCGATCGGATACATCGTCTCGCTGGGGCTCTGTTCGTGGGCGTTTCATAGCGAGAACTTCTCGATCGTACCTCCCTGCATCTTTGCATTCATCGCGGCTCATGCCGTCGGCCAAGGGGCCGTCATCTGGGTCTTTATTTCCGAGATCTTCCCGAATCGCTATCGAGCCGGCGGTCAGACGCTGGGTAGCTTCACACACTGGTTCTTCGCTGCCACGCTGACGCTTGTATTCCCTTACATGGTAAATGCCTTGGCCCCGGCGATCGTGTTTGGCATTTTCTGTGGAATGATGGTGCTGCAACTGATTTGGGTATTGCTCAAGATGCCGGAGACGAAAGGGGTTCCGCTGGAAGAAATCGAGCGGCAATTGGGCATGCATCAATGATCGCCCGAGCGAGATAACACAATGCGCTCGTGCAGTCTTTCAAGTCGCCGCAGGTGCTCTTCCGGCGTTGCCAGGCTGCCATGGCTGGGAAGTACCCCGCGGGGATTCATCGCCAAAGCCGTCTCTATGCTGCGAACGTTCTGCTGGGAATCGTTGTTGAAGATATCAAGCGGCAGCCGGGCCTGATCGCGGTAGCTGACAAACAGGTCCCCCGTGAACAGGATCCCCTGCTCTTCCCACCAAAACCCCATGTGCCCCGCCGTATGCCCCGGCAAGTGTATGGCCTGTATACCGGAAGAGATATCGAGACGATCTCTATCATCGAGCCACCGATCAGGCTCGAACTTGTGATACGCCAGCATCACACGTCCAACCGCTTCGAGCCAGCCTGTGACACGCGAATTACCCGAATACTTCGGGCGGCCTGCGTAGTGATCGGCATCTAATCTGGGTGCCGCGATCCAGGCCCCGTACGCCTTGGCCAGATGGGCTACGTTCAAGATATGATCTAAATGCCCATGGGTAACCACGATGCCGCGGACGGGCTTATTCTGCCAGCCTTCTCGCCGGAGTGCGCCTTGCAGTAATCGCCAGCCTCCTATGAAGCCGCCATCGATGACGTAAAGACCTTGGTCATCTTGCAGTACGAAGAAGTTATGCCCCGGGGCACGGACTTCCAAGATTCCAGGATGAACGATAGGCATGGCGGTTCGATTGATTAAACGCGTGAGTGATACTACAGAATAAATCGCCAGCTCTTGCCAGGTAAGCCACCCTTCAAGTTGCCTCGTTCGATTGGATGCGGTTACCTTGCTGAAATGGAAGCATCGTCGAAAGGCCCCCGTCCGTGACCACCACCCCCAACCCTCGCCGAATCGTCATCGCTGGCGGAAGCGGCTTCCTGGGTATCTCGCTCGCGCATTTTCTGCACGAAAACAATTTCCACGTGACCTTACTTTCGCGTAGTGCCCCCAAGTGCGATGGACCGTGGAAGCACGTAGCTTGGGACGGACGCACGCTTGGTAATTGGAAAGCCTGCCTGGATGGTGCGACCGGCATGGTTAACCTGGCAGGTCGGACGGTTGACTGCATCAAAACGCCAGACCACCAAGACGAAATCCTCCGCTCGCGCGTCGAGTCGACCAGAGTGCTTGGTCTGGCAGTACGAGCGATTGATCAGCCGCCGCCCGTGTGGGTGCAGATGGGCACCGCCCACATTTACGGCGACCCGCCCGAAGCGAGCTGCACGGAAGACTCCTCATTAGGCGTGGGGCTGGCACCATGGGTAGGTAAGGCTTGGGAAGAAGAGTTTGAGCGTGCGCGACTTGATTCGCAGCGTGGGGTCGTGCTGCGAACCAGCTTTGTAATCGGATGCAACCGCGGTGCCGGTGGCGGGGCTCTCGATCGCTTGAGCCTTTTGACTCGATTGGGACTGGGGGGGCGTATTGGTTCCGGCAAGCAAGGTTTCAGTTGGATTCACGAACTCGATCTGAATCGCCTGTTCGAGCAATCACTGACGCAGGACAGCATGCGGGGCATCTACATTGCCTCGGCTCCCAACCCGGTCTCGCAAGTGGAATTCATGCGAGCGCTGCGCGAAGCGTTAGGCGTACGCTTTGGTTTGCCGGCGTTTGCCTGGATGGTACGCCTGGGGGCCCCATTGCTGCTGCGAACCGATCCGGACCTGGCTCTCTATGGTCGTTACGTCCGTTCAGCGCGACTTCAAGACGAAGGGTTTACGTTTCAGTTTCCGGAAGTCGGACCGGCCCTGGAGAACATTGCCCAAGCAGCCAGACATACATTGCGCCAATAGACTTCTTTTGAGATAGTTTAAATAAACGACCTCAAGCGTTACTCATATGTGGCCAAGTCGGTTGCATGTCTTCATGCCCCCACTACCATAGAAAGTACGCTTCGCCTCCACGCCTATTCCACCTACCTGAAGATGTGGCCTGCTCTCGTGAGAATATTATCGACCGTTGCCCTATTGGGTGTTCTCTCCTTTGCCTCACTGACAAATGCGGCAGATAAACGTCCCAACATTGTCTTCTTTCTGGTCGACGAGATGGGATGGCAAGACACGTCCCTCCCCTTCCATACCGAAGCGACTGCGCTCAACGGCAAATACCAGACACCTAATATGGAGAAGCTGGCTGAGCAGGGAACCAAGTTCACCCAAGCCTATGCCTGCGCGATTTGCTCTCCGACTCGAATTAGCTGGATGACTGGACAGAACGCAGCACGTCATCGCGTGACCTGCTGGACCTTGCGGAAGGATGCTTCTCCTTCAGGCAAGCATCCTAAGCTGAGCGAACCAGCATGGAACCTGAACGGCCTGAGCCCTGCCCCGGGCATCGACAAAACCGTTCAAGCGACGACACTGCCAATGCTTCTGCAAGATGCCGGCTATCATACCATTCATGTCGGCAAGGCTCACTTCGGCGCGGCAGGCACTCCGGGAGAGAACCCACAGAACGTCGGTTTCGACGTCAATATTGCCGGGCACGCAGCCGGTGGGCCAGGTAGCTACTGGGGAAAAAAGAACTTCAGCGCCAAGTGGCGCAACGGCAGCCCTATTTGGGATGTGCCTGGTTTGGATAAGTACCACGGCCAAGATATCTTTCTGACCGAAGCATTGACGCTGGAAGCCAATCAAGAGATCGACAAAGCAGTTGCTTCTGAGAAACCATTCTTTCTCTACATGGCTCACTATGCGGTTCATGCTCCGTGGGAAAAGGACGATCGATACTACGAGAAATATAACGAAGCAGGGCTGCCAGGGATCGGCCAGACCTTAGCTTCGATGCTCGAAGGCATGGACAAATCGCTCGGCGATATCCAGGCCAACCTGAAACGACATGGCATTGAAGACAACACGATCATCATCTTCATGTCCGATAATGGTGCTCCTAAGAATGTCCCACGCAACCTTCCTTTGCGCGGACATAAAATCACGCCCTACGAAGGAGGAACGCGTGTGCCGATGATCGTGAAATGGCCAGGAGTAACGCAGCCCAATTCAACGTCCAGCGGTTATGTGATCATCGAAGATCTATTCCCTACCTTCCTGGAGATGGCCGGCACTTCCGATCGACCTTCGAGCGATGGCATCAGCATTGTGCCCCAACTGCGAGATCCGCAGCTTTCGCATCACGACCGACCGATCTATTGGCATTATCCAAACACCTACGACCAGCCTCCTTACAGCTCGATTCGCCTGGGAGACTGGAAGCTGATCTACCATCACGCTTCGCAGACTTCCGAGTTATTTAATCTTCAAGACGACCTGAGCGAGAAACACAACCTTGCCCAAGAGAATACCGTTAAAGCAAAGGAACTCGCTGGCAAGTTGGGTGATTACTTGCGAAGCGTCAATGCCCAGATGCCGATCGTCAAGTCGACTGGCCATCCCGTGCCATGGCCAGACCAGGCAGAGAGTGTCGCCGCGAAGTAACGCATGCTATTGTATTTCGGTCCAGCGGAGTATTCGTACTCCCTGGGCCTCGGAACCGGCGGATAAGGCCTGGATCTCCGCAGCACACAATGCACGGCTATAGATACGTACGTCGTCGACGCGGCCATCTAGGTAGTGCCCTGAAGGACTGTAAACGCCTTCACCGATCTTGAAGGAAGAACTGCTGCTACCATACCCAACGCTACCGGTCGAGCTACCTCCCACGTCTACGAGAGCTCCATTCACATAAACGGAAAGGGTACTCCCGTCTCCCACTGCGGCAACATGCACCCATCGACCTGCAGACAGTGTTCCGGAAACGTACAACGAACCCCCGTTCGCCGTCCATACATGGATTTGCCCATCGCCCCCATTGATGCCAAACTCGATCACGTCGTTTTGACCGAAGAACGATCGATTCGCGGACAACGAGTCGAAATAGATCCAGCCGGCCACGGTGAACTGTTTCAAACCGTTAAGCAGGCTCTTGCCGCTGGTGACGTATTGCGTCGAGCCATCGAGCTCGATGGCGGTTCCCAACTCGGTTGAATTCGGTCCGCCAACGGCAAGTGTCGGTGAATTGATATACGTGGCATGATTGCTAGCCAGGGACGAATCGTAAGCGATCGATCCGCTCGTTTCATCGAGTTCGTAATGAGCGATCACCCCGGCAAGCTCCAAAATCTCAGATGTCAGGATCTTGCGGTTATAGATCCGGAAGTCACGCATCGAGCCTTGCCAATATTCGGAAGATCCTGTGCGTGTCCCGAAGGTAAGCCGATTGGCAGACTGCGCTGTCAAGTTACTGGCTGAAACGCCACTCTTGTTAAGCTCGCCATCGATGTAGATTGCATAGCTTTCATCGTCCGTATCGTATATGGCGACAAAGTGATACCACTTCGCCCCAACCAATGGTTCGGAAAAAAAGCCGGTTGAATTGGCATCGCCTGTAATGTCACAGAACATGACGCCGTCGGTTGACTGGCGCATTTCGTAGTCACCACCGACGCCCCACAAGCGCTGATGCGACGCGGCAGGATTCGCACTCTGAAACCAAAACGCGATTGTTCCTTCCGAAGGAGGCGTGAAGTTGGAATTGGTCCTCGCGTTGTCGCCTGAACCGTCGAAAGCAAGGATTGGATTGCCGGCGCAATCAGTCCCCCAGGTTGCTCCATTGATGGTCGCATTGTTGCCGAAGGCAGTACTATCGGCCGCGACACTCCCACTTCCCTCATTGAACTTCCAATGCCCTACAAGGCCATACAATTCCGCTATCTCTTGCGCATCGAGTTCGTAGTTGTAGATTCGCAGATCGTCGATCGTCCCGTCGAACCGTTCCGTCGAGCCAGTCCGTGTCCCCAGCGAAAGGTAATTGGCCCCTTGGTCAACCAGGTTGTAAGAACCGGTTTTATGCAGTTGGCCATCAATGTAGATCTCATAAGTATCATCCACCGTGTCGTAGACGCCAACGATGTGATACCAATGGTTGATCAAATTAAAGTTACTGCTGGTTGAGAATCCGCTGGTCGTCCCTGATGCACCCAGATCGAAGCCAACCCGGCCATTCGAACCAATGTAAATTTCCCAGTTGTCGGACACTCCGAGAATTCGTTCGGTCCCACTGACGGCGTCGTCTCGCTTCATCCAGAAAGCAACCGTGCCACGCACTGGCGGATCGAATGTTGCGTTGGAGCGAGCATTGTTCGATCCGCTGAAATCGAGGGCACCATCCCGAGGCCCCGACGTCCAAGTCGGTGTGCCCGTTTGAAACGAGCCGTGTCGATTGTTGCCCGATGCGTCGCTGATAGTTGTTCCCGAGCTTTCGTCGAGTCGCCAGTGAAGTAGCAACTGCTCGTCAGTCTGAGCCGCGAAGATCAACGCTTGCTGAACGATATATTGCCCGGTACTGTTCAACGACGACCATTGAAAACTATTTCCACCAAATGGCAAGCGAACACGTCGACCGGCAGCGGTCGAGTTGCTGATAAGCGTATTGGCCAATGCCGCCCCTTTCTCCAGTGTCGCCACCGTGACCGCGCCGCTTGAGCTTGTCCGACCAACAACAACCAACCCAGGAGCCAGGTTGCCGCCCATCTGGGTGAGAGGCTGGGTTGAAGATACGATCGTAACGTTATAGCCGCCATCAATCACATAGATCTGCGTCGCCGAGCGTTCACTACCAACGGTATCGGAAAACCCAAATTCATCGTCGAGATGCGTCTCTTCATTGACCACACCGTACGGTGCCAGACGGAGCTTGGTACCAAGCGTTGAGCTATCGACCTCTTCCGAGACATAGGCCAGATCCGCGGTCGCAAACGTGTTGTTGAATGTCGTTTGCGACGCCCCTGACCAGATCGTGGTCACCGAATAACCCCATGACTGAAAGGACGAACGGCGCGCAGATTCTTCCCCCGTCAAACTGCCATCGTTGGCGGTCACCAGCAAGAGATTCTGCTGAGCAAACAGTGACGGCGCAGCGATACTCATCACTACGACACACGTAGTACAAGTAATCCATCTCGACCAACATGGACGAGCCATCATCGGGACCTTCTCCAAGTTCACATGCCATCAAAGCAGAACACAAGGTCCTCAAAGATAGGTCAGCCCTAGCGGGTTTCAAATCGTCAGAACCGGCATAACCGGAACCCGGTTTGGAATTAACATCGACGCCCAATAGCGCCGGCGCGACAACGATCGTTCCCCTTAGAAAGAAATACCTACGACCGCCAGCCACTGCCAAACCAGGGCGTATCGACCTGGTAATCCATCCGTAGCCGCATGATCAGCTGGGCTGCATGGTGTTGGATATGGCGAATGTTGTAAACGTGAAGTTCGGCCCGGCTGAATGTCTTGGGGGGAAACGCGCAGGCGGCAGCCAAGTCGTCGGCCGTCTCCTCCGCTATAGTTTCCCTGGCTTTCGTCCGGCTAAATTGCAGGTAGTCGAGAAGTGACTCCTTGGTGTAACGTTGCACCTGGACGCGGGGCTCCATCTCTTCATAGTCGGCAAAGAAGTCGGCATGCTGCTGGTGGTAGGCCTGCTGCTGGAGGTCTTCGGGACACTTACCCAGGTAATAGTCGGTGAAGAACAGCGTATGAAAGACGGCCTGATCGAAGGTCATGTTGACCACTTTCCCTTGCCAGGCCGCGTCGGGGCTGCTGACAATGCAGTGATTCAGAGTGCAGAGCGCGGCTTCATATTGCTGGTTCAGCACGTTGTTCCACAGATCGTTCATATCCTTTTCCCTGTCGGTAAAGTCTTGTCAGTTAACCACTTGACTCATCCTAGCACCATCCGTCGCGTCAGCCCACAATTGGGTTCGATTTGCCCCTTTCTGCTCCATTGTCGCGGAAACCCGCCTATTCTTTAGTGCGCTCAGCGAGTATATTTATGCCAAACAAGGTGTGAGACTTAGCGGCCTTTTGGCTGTTCAAGTTCATTCGATTCGATTAAAAGCGGTCACCTGGACCGAGATGCTGCGAACGTTTTGCCATCTCACTTGCTCATCCCAGGTTGCTCGTTCTCTCGACCGCGACTGATTATCTTGCCCCTTACGGCCACTCCACGCAAACCAAACTTGTGCGTGACGATTCATTTGCCACGTAAGGCAAAACCAGCTGGCCGACAATTTGGCATCGCCCCGTAAACCATTTGGGGCGGACAGTTCGCGCGTCCCGGTAGATAGAGGACTCTCTACCGATGGTCTGCGAACGTCCTTCGAAAGCATTGATTGATATGAAGTTTACCGACGTCGCGCTAGCCGAACCATTTCAGCGTTCCCTGAAGAAGCTGAAATACGAAACGGCCTCGCCGATTCAAGCAGAAGCGATTCCCGTTATTCTGGACGGCAAAGACCTGATCGGTTGTGCCCAAACCGGAACCGGCAAGACCGCCGCTTTTGCGCTTCCCATGTTGAACCGTCTTCTGGAGACGCTCCCTCCCCGCGAGCAGCCGACCGAACGCGTTCGCGGCAAGCGGGTACCCCATAACAAGTTCCAAGGGCCCCCACGCCCAATCCGTGGCCTCATTCTGGCACCCACCCGCGAGCTGGCTGCCCAGATTGGCGAGAGCCTGAAGAAGTATGGTGGTGCCACGGCCCTGAAGCATACCGTCGTGTTCGGTGGCGTCTCGCAGAACCCGCAGGTACGTGATCTTCGCTGGGGTGTCGATACCCTGGTTGCCACCCCAGGCCGCTTGCTCGACCTGATGAACCAAGGGCACATCAACCTCTCGCAGCTGGAAATCCTGTGCTTCGACGAAGCCGACCAGATGCTGGACATGGGCTTCCTGCCGGCGCTGAAGAAGATTGTTGCGGCCTGCCCAGACGAGCGTCAAACGGTGATGTTCTCGGCAACCATGCCGCCAGAAATTCGCGAGCTGGCCGAGAAGTGGCTGACAAATCCGGTCTCGGTTCAGGTTGCCCCCGTCGCAGCTCCAGCCGAGCGTATTTCGCAGTCGGTCCATTTTGTCGACAAACGCAAGAAAGCCGATCTGCTTTCACGTTATCTACAGAACACTCCGCGTAGCCGTACGCTCGTCTTTGTTCGCACCAAGCACGACTGCGATAAGATCGTCAAGTTGTTGGAGAGAGACGGCCTGCGTGCCGCCGCAATCCATAGCAACAAGAGCCAAAGCGTCCGCAGCCGCACGCTTGCTCAGTTCAAGAGCAACCGACCTCCGGTTCTCGTAGCGACTGATATCGCCGCACGTGGTCTGGACGTGAATGACGTTTCGCACGTGGTGAACTTCGATCTTCCAGAAACGCCGGAGACGTACGTCCACCGAATCGGTCGTACCGCGCGTGCTGGGGCCGAAGGGGTTGCTGTTTCGTTCTGTGCCGGCGGCGAACGTCGCCTGCTTAAGCAGATCGAACGCCTGACACGTATCTCGATTCCGATCGAACCAACCATCGAAGGCTTTGAAACGAGCGAGCCGATCGTGCACGACGAGCCACCACGCCGTGGCGGGTCGCGCGGCCGTGGCCCTCGCAGCGGCGGTCCTCGAAGTGGTGGCCCACGCAGCAGCGGTGAGTCGTACGGCAACAATGGCCCGCGCAAGTTCGGCAGCAAGCCAGGCAAGAAGCCGCGTCGTTTTGGCTCGAAGCCGACGACCAACAATCAAAGCCGCGACAACCAAGGCAGCGGTGATGATCGACCGGCTGACAAGAAGCCAGCCGCGGCAGGCCCCTTCGGCAACAAGAAGAAGCCCAAACGCATCGGCAGCAAGCCAGCAACCGGCTTTGGCCAGAAGCAAAAGCAACGTCGCCGTCCGGCAAGTGCCAAAGGCTAAGCCTGCTCGTTAGCAAACCATCAAAAAGAAAACCGCCTGAGCGAGGACTCGCTGCAGGCGGTTTTTGTTTTGGCCGCTCCCCCAGAACGATCTACTCTTTCGACGTTCCGTCTGCCAGCCAAGGTGTAAACAACCACACGCGTGTCGCGATGAAAAACAAAAGCAGCGAGCTACCATGGGCTGCCAGCTGACGCCATGCCACGGGATAGCTTCCCGGGTAGTCAGGTATCGCAGCCAACATGATCACTACCAGCACTCCGAATGCCAGCCCCATCACTAGTAGCGAGAGCCCAGCTGCTAAGAGATCTTCCATTTCGCGATAGATGACTTGCTGAGTAATGATTGCGGCGACCAGAGTTCGCAGGGCGAAGGCCGCGGAAAGGACTAGCCCAAGCGCCGACAGCGGTAAGATTGGGTCACCCTGATTAACGATGATCGGAATGATCAACATTGGCAGAGTGCATAAGACTGTCAGGGGAATGCGAATCAAGCCCCTGAATTGCAACCGTTTCCAAAGCCCCCACGGCGACAGAGGCTGTTCCTCCAGCGGAGAGCGACATGCCAGATCATGATTATGGAGACCACATATTTCCAGGGTCCCCACCATGATTCCAATCGCGATATAAACAAGCAGCAGTTCGCTGCGTACGAGCTGTTGATTCGGCTCACCTAGGCTCGTGATAACCATATGAACGAAGTAAGCTACGCCCTGCGAAACAAGACCGCAAATGGCCATCGTTACGACTAGCATTCGCGCCAGTCGAATCCAAGCCGGTAAGAGCCACTCGCGCCAGCTAGCTGGCACACCACTTAATCGGTTGCGAAAATCCGCTGAAATATCAGTAAGTGATATTTCACTTCTCCGCTTCGAATCCTTGACATCGTCTGGATTGGGATAGCTTCGTTTGAGGACCAGGCGACGGTGCTTCCAGGTTTTTACCTGGTGACGTGCAACAAGACCTCCAACCAATAACACGCACCATGTACCGATCAGCAGACTAGCATGTCTCCAGTTCCCATACCCAATTTGCCGTGCTTGATCGTTAAGCCAACCGGTGGGGCCCAACCAAGCCAGGTACTTCGCATACAATATGTTTTCAGGGAGAAGGCAAAAGAGAAAAGCTAACAGGCAAAACATCAGGCCGACAAAGATGCTGATATCTTTGACACTTTTATTTTCTGTAAGAATGCCCAATCGCCCCAGCCAGAGACTTACCCACTGAGCCGACCAAAACAAAATCGTCCCCGTCATGCCGGTTGCGATCATGCCAGAGACATACGACGGTAGATCGAGCGGAATTAGAGCCGCGGCGATCCACGACAGCAAGATAGTTCCCCCGGCAAACATACGAATGACGCCTACTTGAACGCGTCGATGGCCCCTGAACATCACTCGTTTGAAGTCACGACTTTCATCGGATCCGTCGCGGAACGAAATCCCCATGGGGATCAAGGCCAACAGAGCCGCAAACTGCATGACCGCTAATCGGTAGAAGCCAACATGCGCCTGGTCATCAATTGAAAGCGGCTCGCTCGCTGGTGAATCGTGGAATACAGCCCATGCGAAGCAGCCGCACATGTAAAGAATTCCGACCGCCAAAGCGAGGCAGGCGATTGCTCCAAAACCGAGGAACAACCATTCCGGTACCAGAATATCGAATAATCGCCAGAGTACTTGAAGGATACGCCGTACCAACCGTTGTAACCGCCGCCACGGTTCCCAAAAGTAAAACGTATCCGGCTTGTTTCGTGCCAGCCATCGAACGTACCGCGATTGCAGTCGCTGCTTGACGCGTCGGTCGAGCGTCTCTTCCTGGGGCTTGTCGGTCATTGAGGGCCCAGACCTTGCAACACGGCTTGCAGTGACGGAGGTGTTTCCTTGGCCGTCGGCAAAGTCTCTGGCGTGGCACTCCATTCCAGGCTACCTTCATGTAGCACCAGTGCCCAGTCGGCCAGGCGGCGTGCGTGCTCCGGCCATTGGCTACTGAAGAGTACAATCCCGCCTGCCGCGGCATGCTGGGCCATTTGCTCTTCCAGAATTCGCAGGCCGCTGGCATCGAGTCCGGCCGAGAATGGTTCGTCCAATAGCCACACATGCGGTGCGGTGACGAACAAGCCGATCATGGCGATCTTGTAGGCCTGCCCTTTCGACATCTCGCCCGGGCGAGACTTGTATACCGAGATAACGTCAAGCTTCTCGAACCAATCGGCCACTTCGTTTTCGATACCAGGTCGATCGGCCTGGTAGTTGTCGATCGTATCACACAGGTCTTGTACGGAAGCCCCATTTTCACGCTTAGTGGGCCCAGTGGCATCATCCAACAGCATCGCCTGACGTCGCAGATGAATGGCCGTTGGACGCATGGGAGACTCGTCCACCAGAATGCGTCCTTCACTCACCGGTAGCCACCCGGCCAAAAGACGCAGCAGCGTCGACTTCCCTGCCCCGTTCGCTCCCAGCACGCCACAGATGGTGCCTGGGGAAATGGTCGCATTCATGCCGCGCAATGCCCATTTGCCGCGAAAGTTTCGACCCGTGTTTTCAAAATGAATGGTGGGACTACTCAACGAAAACCCTTTCAATGAATCGCCACATCGTAAGATCTATTCGCTCGCGAGTCGAGAATATTGGTTCGCAGGGGCGAGTAACAATTTGATATCGAGATTCCTCCTTGCTCGATAAAATGCATGAAGCTCCATATCATGTTCCCTTTCGCGGTGTTCCCTTGTCTGAAACGCCTTATCTCCGCCTGATCCAAGCGGCCTCGCAGGTCGTATTTGATGATGACTATTACGACCTGATCGATAGCGACGACATCGAAACACTTCGCCGCGAGGTAGAACATAACCAGGAAGCACTCGCGCTGGCCCGAACTCACCTCGGGCCCAACTGCCGCATTCACTTGGTATACGAGGCCAATTTTTTCGCCGACAACAGCCCGAACATGCAGCGTCTGCGCGACCTGGCCAGGGCATTTGCGATTGAGGGGCGTCTCGCCGGTTTCGAGAAACGCTGGGCAGATGTCGCATCCATTGGTCTCGACCTTCTCGACTTAGCAGGAGCAACCGGTCGCGGAGGGCTTTTGTGCGATCACATGGTTGGATGGGCAATCTCTGGCAGCGGCATCGACTTGCTTCGACAGTGGCGAAGCGAATACGACGAAGCCACGCTTTCCCACTTGCTGGTACGCATTGCTCAACTGGAATCAGAACGCGATGACTGGAATGAGGTACTCCAGCGGGATCAACACTGGGAGGAGACGGTTCAATACCCTGAAGAACCGATCGATCCGTCCACCTACGAACTTCCCGAAGAAGAGGCAAAAAAGATGTCTCAGGAAGAGATCTCGCAATACTACGAGTTAGTTGAGATGGTTATTGAGATGGCTAACTACCAATCGAAGTTGCCTTACTCGGAACGTTCGAACAGCTACACCGAACTCGAAAACCGCACTGTGGCGCAGTATCGGCTGATGACCCTCGACACGGCGATTCGTAAATACCGATGGATGACCGGAAGTTATCCTCGGCAACTTGCCGAACTGATTCCAGGTGCCTTGCCGGCACTTCCGCCTGATCCATTCACGGGAACGGACTTTATCTATCGCCCCCAGTGGCAAGGAATTTTTCGCCGCTCGATTCAGAGCTTTCTGCTCTACAGTCCTGGACCACGCCAGATCGATCACGGTGGCAGCTTCGGCCCTTACCCGCTTGTTGCTGCTGGCGAGGCCGACTTGTGCTTGGATGAGTTCGATTATTTTCCGGATGATTGATCTTCGTCCGGCTCATCGGCACCCGCCTCATCGGGCGCTGGCGTCTCGTTGGCGATGGCCTTAAACGAGTCGATCCGTTCCTTGATCAACTCAGGGTGATCGTATCCTCGGACGATAGCCTTCTTCAACTCGCGATCGGCGTCTTCAAAGCGGCCTACGGTGGCATAGGCAAATGCCAGATTCGAGTGCGCGACAGCCAATGAGTCGTCCAACTCGACTCCCTTCTCCAGATGAACGACCGCCTTTTCGTATTCTTCCTGGTGGATATAGAGAGCCCCCAGGCTGACGTGAAGCTCGGCATAATTGGGCTCGATCTCCAAGGCCTTGTTGTACATCTTTTCCGCCTCATCGAACTCACCCAGCAACCGGCAGACTACTCCCTTGTTCACATACGCCATGTGATTCTTCGGGTTCTCCTTGATCGCCATGTTGTGGTACTTGATCGACTCCTCGTACTCATCCAGCTCGTTGTAGCAGTTGCCGATCATTGTCAGCACTTCACTTTTGTTGTAATTAATCAACGGCTTCTTGAGAGCATCCTCGAAGTAAGGAATGGCCTCGGCGTAGTTACCCTCGTCGTAATAGACGGCCCCATCTTCGACCAGCGCGTCTCCGCTCTTCTGGATGTCGCAGCCAGCAAGAAAGAAGATCGCGATAAGACATACCGCGGCAGAAGTGAGTTTTGTCATGACAATCGATCTAAGAGAAAGGAGCGGTCAATCCGAATCGTTGCCATCGATTTTAGTCTTGTTGCGTTGGCTCTACCAGAACTTCCACCACGGCTTCTTACTCGCCGGCCTGACAGCTTTCGACATATTGAAGACCATTTCAACCGCCTTATCCATCGTTGCCTGCGAAACTCCCCGCTCTGGCACCACGCTTGGAAAAAGCCGCATGCCACTAAGATCGTCGGCATTGGCCCCTGATTCCAGGGCATTGAGGATCGCATTCGATTCAGCGTTGTACAGCATCAGCGGTTGCCATTTCTCTTTGGGCAGCGTCTCCCAAATCTTGACCCCGATCGCCCGGGCACGCGAGTAAGCCGGCAACCCCATCAAAGGAACGTCCGTTTCGATCGTCCCATCGCGACGAGCTCGTACGATGGTCGGCGAGTACGTGATGCCGGTGTTCTCGAAGTAAAGTCGTCCGAACGCAATGGTCGAAAGAGACTCGACCTCATGAACAAGATCGGCGTCAAACCCTTGCTTGACCATCGTCTCCATGAGCGCATCGATGTCTTCGTAGTCGGTAAAATGTTCGGCAAAATAATGGATGGTGCGTTCCAGTTCCTTGCGGTGCTCGATTTCCGCCGAGTTCCGAGGAAACTCGAACACGGCGAATCGCGTCACGTAGCCGAATTCTGGTCCCTGCACACCGGCCGGCCAATTGTTGTCGTGGTGAGAGACCTCGTGCCCGTCGATTTCCAACTCCCGTTTCCATCCCTCTTTTCCGTGCGAGAGGATGGTCGCCTTGACCAGGTGCACCCGTCGTGGAGCCGCCGATTCGGCCGCGTAGCGAAACCACGGCTTGCTGTCGTCGAGCTTCCCATGAATCGATTCATCCTCGATCCCCCGCGATAGAGATGGCCCGACAAATGCTCGCAGTCCCGGCAGGCCGTAGTCGCCCGGTGCATACCCATGCGAGAAGTCACCATCCTGTACACCGGCCTGACAGGTCATGCAAACAGGCTTGTTGTCGAGAAAAGATTTGATTGGCCCCGCCACGCAGGTAATCCAGAGCCCGGCCGCTTCGCGCAGCGCCTGGTCGCGTTCGTCCCCCATCCCGACGACACACGCATCCAGGACTTCGTCGTCATACTCGTGTAGCGTGGCAAACACATGGCAATGCGCCATCTCGCGCCGCCCTTGCTCCCCTTCGTAAATCTCACCAGTCAGCGTGATACGTCCATCGAACAATTTCAACTGGCCATCAAACAACTGTGTCCAGCCCCCCAGTTCGCCACCGTGCGCAACGATTCCTTCTTCGATGTACTCAAGCAGTTGATGTTCTTCGGTCACGGGTAAAAGCGTCCTGGCATGATGGGTTTAAGAGTCATTCGATCGAAATCTGATTAACGATCCCAGTTTGCTCGAATGCCGATACTTCATCATTAATCTCGTCGTAGTAGTCAGAGAGCTTTAGATGAGCATGGGCCGTTCGCCATTTCTGAAAACAGTTTTCCATCTCCGGATCGCCTAGGATACGAGCAGCTTCACGAATCAGTAGTTGATTCGGTATGTGACGCTTGGCATTCAGCATTCCCATAGCTAACGTCGAACCGAAGGACTGGCAAGACAGAACATACGCCAAAGCAACGCTGCGACTTTGTCCCGCCCGACACGTAACCAGCAGTCTCTCAGCATCTTTGGCGAACGCGATTGCCTGATCGATATGCTGCGAGGTAACCTCCTTCTGTCCGACAATCGGTTTTTCGATGTCGTCGAAACGCAGTACAAGGTGGCGGCGCGAGTTCTCTTTGACAAACTGGTTTAGCCCTGCCTCACTACCCAATCAGCAATGACATCCCATCGACCAACCTCCCGTGCCAATAAGTCAGACGCGGCCAGGTAGCTTGCTGCCCGGATTTCCTGCAAATGCTCATTCCTTCTTTACGGCTGAAAGTCGCGACTAAGCTCCACCAGTTTCTTCCAATCGCTTCATCACCTTCTTCCACCCCAGCGACTTGGCCAACATGTACGGCGTCATACCGTTTTCGGCTGGCCGCTTGGGATCGGCACCGTTTATCAAACAAACATCGACGCCATCAAAAGAGCCTGCCAAGGCCAACTGATGCAGGAAGGTAAACCCTTTGTCGTCCGGTTCGTTGAGCATCTCGGGGCTGCCTGACAAGGCTTCCTCGAAGGAGGGACGCATGTTGACCGACATGGGGTGCTCGTGATTGGCAACCTTGGCGTAGTCCTGCTGCTCCTCTTTGGCGGCACCTCCGAATAGCTTGCTGAAGAAGCCTTGCTTGGGGGCTTCCTCGCCGATGTAACCTGGCGGTACGAGGTTGACGACGCCCACCTGGCCGAAATCAAATCCCCAGGCATTGTCGTGCGCACGGCGTTCGCCAGCCGGCATACGTGACCGCATCAGGTCGATCGTAAAACCACCGTAAACTTTACCGAACACTACGTACATCCAATCGCAGATCTGCTTGCCAGGCACCTTCACCTGGTCCCCTTCCTTCACCGACTTCAGGGAGTGGGGCGAATTGATCAATGTGCCGCTGAGGTACTTTCCGTCGTAATCGACATCCATCAGCCACATGTGCTCTTTTTCAAGCTCACTGGGATCGTCGGTGCGAAATTCGGGAGGGTCTTCGAAGGTCGCTTTCACCGCGGCAATTTCCAACCCGGGAATGATTCGGCGGCGTTCCCACGACAACTCGCGCCAAAAGTACTTGAAGGTTTGCCGCGCTTTTTCGGCGGCTGCTACCATTTCGGGGTCGTTGGCTGGCGTTAAGATGGCGGTCGATTCTTGATCGGACATGGTCGACTGGCCTCGTCGAAAAGAAGAGAGAGAGAAGAGGGAATACGCCCAGTTTATCGAAGCCACTCGCCAGTGCCAACTTATTTATGCTATGCCCAACAAAGCTTCTTCGAACGAAACATGCCCACGCAAGCGTGGGCATGTCATTAGTTTATGCTGAAGAAACTTTTCCTTAGAAAGGCAATCCTTCTCCGGAAGCGTTATTGGAAGCATCCCCGCTGTCGTCCTTCTTGGCGTCTTTCGGCGGGTCCATGCGAATCAGCAAGTAGTGCTTGGTGCTGGCCGTACCAAAGTGGACCAGAACCGGCACTTCGTTCTTGGTCAGGTTATAAATCCCGGTCTCGAAGACCGTCGACGAATTATCACCTACCGTGAACGCACAGCGCTGCGTCTGCTTGTCGACTTTCCCTTGCACCAGGTACGACTTGTCGGTCGACGTGTTGTAGTACGATCCACTGATGATCCCATTATGGTCGACGGCCAGTTGGATTACCCGCGTGGGCTTAGGGTCTTCTTCGCTGGTCGAAATCGCGAAGGTCCCCAGCGGCAGGAACTGGTCGCCCTGGCTGTTATCACCCTGCGTGTTGTCCTGCTGGCTGTTCGATTGCGTGTCGGTAGGCTGCACCGTTGCCAGGTCCATCGCCGACTGAGCGTACTGCTCTTGTGTGCCGACATCTTGACCGTTGACATAGACAGAATTGTCTTGATATACGACGTTGCCGCCGTCACCGTAGTCGTAATAAATAGGTGACCCCCAACCGTAATAGGGGAACCACGAAGTCATACGGCCCCAAGTAGCACCGCCCCACCAATACCACCAGTCGTGATTGTGCCAATCATGTTGGTAGTACCACGGCCGGAGGTTGGGATGATCGTGGCTCCACCAATCACTACCAGGGCGATTCCAATTGAAATGGTTCTCGATATTCTGCGTGATTTCAGGATGATTGACACTCCACCAATTGCCGCCGATGTGGTTATCGTGGATGTTCTGGAACTTATTGCCGTTGTTCTGAAAGTTCTGCAGCTTGTTATCCAGGTTCGGATGGTCTTTGCCCCAAAAATCGCTCCCGGGCTTCGGACCGTCACCACCAAGCCACTTCTCGATCTGATTGCTGGCGTTGGGATGGTTCTGACTAAACGCACCACCACCGACCAGCCCCGAGCCTTTCGCCTTGTCGGCCCATTGATCTAGCTTCGCGGCACGGTCAGGATTGTTGTCCAACCAACTGCTGAGCTTGTTGGCTCCGGCACTGCCAGGTCCGACAATATTACTTAGCTGATCACGAACTTTGCTAGAAGCATCGGGGGGGAAACTCGAGCGAATTCCGCCATCTGCCTGGGGGCCACCCTGCAGGCCAAGAAAACTTTGTAATTGCCCTGACGACGGTCTTCCGCCGTTGGGCAGTTGCGAACTGAACGAAGGAAAGCCAGCGTGACTTTCCCCAATACCGGCCAGACCGTCCCCAGAATGCAGTGACGATGGGTTCAGCGTCCCAGGGAAACGCCCCGCGACACCAGAAGGAAGGTTTAAGTTGCTTTGCGGCAAGTGCATACCCGAGGGAAGATGAGCCCCGCCGAAGTCTCCTCCGCCAAAGCCACCGGCTCCTAAACCACCGCCACCAAAGTTACCGCCTCCAAAGCCGCCAGCACCTAACCCCCCACCGCCGAAGTTGCCTCCGAGTCCGGCACCACCTGCGCCCCCTGGATGAAAACCTCCACCGGCCATGACTCCGCCGCCATGAAAGCCGCCACTGAGACCTCCCATTCCACCTCCATGGAATCCACCACCACCATGAAAGCCAACGGCGTAGGTTGATACCGGAAAGAGGACTGCCGCTACAACCGCCCAGCACCAGGTCAATATATTTCGCTGCATGGATAAGTTCCCTTATGTTCTTTATGTGCGTGTGGCTCTAGTTGCCGTAACGGGTCAGTTTGTCCGGACCAGTTCCCGGCAGGGCCTGACCGTCGACTTCCATGTTCACCAGGCTCAGCTTCAGCTCGTTGTTCGAGACGCGCTCGATGACCTGGCTATACGAAGCACGGCGACCGTCCACCAGCTTCACCACCATCGGACAACGCCAGGTCGTTGGGCTGGTTTGCTCGAAGGTTCCTTCGCCGAAGCTTCCGTCGCCGTCAAATTGCCAGCAGCGGATAACGTTATGTTCGCTGTCCCAGCCGATGATCTGCATGCCAGACTGACTGAAACCTTGGGGAGAATTGATTTGATAATGGCGAGTCAGAAAGCTACCTCCTTGGATGTAGCCGACCTGGTTGGAGACCGTTGATTTTTCATTGCCGTCTACCCAAGTACCGACCAACCAGTCCAACTGATGCAGCGGGCTAGGCGCGTTCGCGGCGGCGGCAGGCACATCCGCTTCTTCGACTTCGCTAATCAGCCATTGGTTGCCATGCTTGGTCAAAAGAGCCGACAAGCGCGAGAACGAAACGGACTTGTCGCTATGTAGCACCTGGGTCGAGCACTTCACACTGACGACATTCGGGGCAACCTCGCGAAGCGAATTCAACGTAACGGCCAACTTGGCCTGGGGATCTGCTTGAAAGAGGGCCTCATAGGCCGCCAGAATTGCGGCTCGCCCCTTCAAGCTGTCGGCCAGGGCGGTCTGGCGATGGACCGCATCTTCCTGCCAGGCATTGGCGACCGCTTTGGCATCGTGCTGATTGAATGCCGCTTCAAACGCGCCAAAAAAAGCTTTCAGGTCTTTCTCGACCGGGCTGCTTGTCGCCTCGGTCGATTGAGCCTGAACCGTTGCGCCTACGAGCAACATGATTGAGCATGCCAGCAAACCATAGCCGACCTTACCGGCAATATGGCATCCGCCCGGCGAAGAAAAACACTTCATCCGACGTCCCCTGTTCTCACATGAATTGAATTTACCCTAGAAAAGGTGTTTCTACCCATAATTATAGGTGGTGTCTTTTCGGGGTCGCAACAAAAGCAGCCAAAGAAACAGGTGAGAACGGGGAATTCACCTGAGTTTTACACCCTTTACATGGGTACCAGGTACTCCATGATCGCTTTAATGCGAACTGTAACCTTAACCTTGCTGATGATTTGAAACGGTTTTCCTTTCTGAGTGTAGATAGTCGCCATGCCGGCGTTCCCCATCGGAAGTGACTTGGCCGGCTCTTCGTCATCTAAGGTAATCTTCACCGCGATGAATCCAATGACAGCACGAATCGCCAGGTTCGCAGGCTTCGGCTTGATCTTCATCTTGATACAAAAGAGCCAAATCCCAGCTACCGATAAAACCACAAACAAAGCGATCATCGTGGGCCAGACATTTGGTTGAGGCGAGTGGTCTTAAGCAGATGGATTCTTCAGAGACGCAAGTTCGACTTGAAGTTGGGCGACTTGCTTTTACTATCTTCGATTTCCCCATTCACAGCGGGAGTCGAGTCGCTAAGACCGAGGCAATATCCATAATTCCCATTCCCTATAGGCAAACGGAATGCATTGATTTGGATGAATTGTGTCTTCAGTCTAGCAATTCTAGATTCGTCCGTTACTGATATTCCCGACGATGGATTTCGTCTTGACTCGAACGATGATATCTTCATTAAGATCAAACATAGTCGATAAATTCCCGCGAACTTCCTGCCTTACCTCTTGAGTATCACACCATGACAACGAAGGATTTCGGCGCGATCGAAACGGACTACGCGTTTTTCATGTCGCATGCCACCGAGGCCAAAAGTGATGTCGAGGAATATGCCCGCAAGCTGGAAGGCTTTGCCGAGGGACGATCAAACATTCATCTGTTCGACTTTGGCTGCGGAACCGGAGAGTTCAGCCGGCAACTACTGGAAACCCTGGCCTGGCCAAAAGAATCGCTGTACCTGACCCTCTTTGAGCCCGTCGATCACCAGCAAGAGATTGCTGCCAAACGATTATCACGCTTTAGCGATCACGCGATTGCGAGCCTAGGCGAAGCCTCGTTCGACCAGCGACCGACCTTCGACGTCATCGTTTCCAATCACGTGTTGTACTACGCTGAAAACCTGGGCCAGACCATCACGCAGCTCTTGGAACGCCTGGACAGCGAAGGAAAAATGCTGCTCGCGCTAGCTGGCCACGAGAATGCGCTAATCAAGCTCTGGAAAGTAGGTTTTGATCTGCTCAACCAGCCGATTCCTTATTTCGTAGCCGAAGATGTCGAAGCGGTACTCGCTACCCACGATGTCTGCGTGAGCAAGTCTCCATCGAACTATCAACTTCGCTTTCCCGATAACGAAGAGAATCGCTGGAAGATCCTGCGTTTCCTTTTCGGCGACTATCTACGACAGATTCCGCGGAAAGAGATCCTTCAGCAATTCGACCAATACGTGCAAGAAGATCAAATCGAGATCAACACGTTCAGCGAGCACTTCATCGTGCAACTTAACCCTAGAGCGTGAGAGTTGTAGCGTTTCTGGCGTAGACGCAGCCAGCCAGAACGCTACAGATCGAATGGAGCCGCTCTAATGGCTAGGGGCTAAACAAAAAGCTTTTCGACCGGATGATGTTCTTCGACGCCGGTCAGCTTAAAGTTCAGTCCTCGATGTCGGAACGTCAGCTTTGTGTGATCGATCCCCAGACACTTCAGGATGGTTGCCTGGACATCATGCACATGTACCTTGTCTTCAACGACGTTAAACCCGAGTTCGTCCGTCTGCCCGAGTGAAAAACCCGGCTTGATTCCGCCGCCGGCAAACCACATGGTAAACGCTTGCGGATGATGATCGCGTCCTTGGCTTCGGCCCAGGGCCGCACTTGCTTCGACCATTGGCGTACGACCGAACTCACCTCCCCAAACAATCAGCGTATCATCCAGCATTCCGCGGCGGCGAAGATCTTCGACTAGTGCCGCACAGGCCTGATCGGTTTGCTTGGCCTGTCCGCGAATGCCTCCTTCGACATTGCTATGATGGTCCCAACCGGCGTGGTAAACCTGCACGAAACGAACACCTCGTTCGGCCAGTCGGCGAGCCATCAGGCAGTTCGTTGCAAAATCATTTTTCGGATCGAGCGGATTCGCTCCGTATAGTTCGAGCGTTTCCTCGGTCTCTTGCGAAAAGTCCATCAGTTCCGGGGCACGCGACTGCATCCGAAAGGCCATTTCATACGCTTCCATCCGAGTGCGAATCTCAGGATCGCCAGTTTCTTCCAGTTGCTTGCTATTCAGTCGATGGATCAAGTCAAGCGAATCATGCTGCGCCTTTTGGTCGTACCCCGGCGGATTGGAAACGTGCAGTATCGGCTGTCCATGTCCTCGAAACGGTACGCCTTGATGGACAGAAGGAAGGAAACCGGCATTCCACATCGCGGCCCCGCCGCTCAAGCTACCGCCACTCTTTAGCACGACGAATGAGGGCAAGTCATCCGCTTCACTTCCCAGGCCATAACTGAGCCACGAACCCATGCTCGGACGGCCCGGCACTCCGTTACCGGTATTGCAAAACAGCTGAGCGGGCGAGTGGTTGAAATGGTCGGTATGCACCGAACGCACGATCGAGATGTGATCGACCACCTTGGCCAGCCCTGGCAGCACTTCCGAAATTTCCGCACCACATTGGCCATGTTTGGCAAACTTGAATCGCGGACCCAACACGGCCGCATCAGGCTGAATAAACGCATAACGCTGACCATCGATCACCGACGGAGGTATCGGTTTCCCTTCCATCTCGGCCAGCTTTGGCTTGTAGTCGAACAGTTCTAACTGGCTTGGAGCACCGGCCATAAACAGGTAGATCACCCGCTTGGCCTTGGCCGGAAAGTGGGTTGACTTGGGCGTAAAGGGGCCCGTACCCTCGGCCACCGCTTCACTCGACTGAGCCAATAGCGACGCCAGAGCAATCTTACCGATGCCGACTCCGCAGTTGCGGAAGAAATGCCGTCGCGTTTGTTCTTGTAGCCAGTTCATAGGGCGTATGTTTTCTTAAGGTTTCGTAACGGCTTCATCCAGGTTCATCAGCGAGCGAGCCACCATGACCCATGCTGCTTGCTCAGGGGTACTCGACTTGTCCGAGCAAATCTCCTGAACGTTGATTTCGCCACTTTGTAGTCGAGCAAGCTGTTGGTTTCGATAGCTGAGGATCGCTTTCATCTCATCTTGCCCAGGGGGCCGCGTCACCAATCGTCGGAAGATGTTCTCGGCGATCGCTTCCGGCGTAGCAGCTTCGTGCCGCGCGGCCGCCGCCAACGCCTGAGCGAGTTCGATGTACATGGCATCATTCAATAGCGTTAACGCCTGCAGCGGCGTGTTGCTGCGATCTCGCTGGGCCGTGCATACTTCACCACTGGGTGCATCAAACACGGCAAACGCAGCGAAGGGGGTCGTTCGTTTGCTGAACGTATAGATCGATCGCCGATACCTGTCCTTTCCGGTCGATGGCTTCCATTTGAAATCGCCGTACGCCAGCGAGGTCACGCTCTCTGGCTGCGGCGGGTAAACGCCAGGGCCATACATTTTGTCCGAGAAACTACCGCTGGCCATCAGCATGATGTCTCGGACGATCTCGGCATCAACACGGAACCGAGGCCCCCTCGCGAGCAGTCGATTGGCAGGATCGTTGGCCCGCTGTTCCTGCGAAGCGTCCGCCGTCTGGCGATAGGTTGCACTGAGCACCATCTGGCGATGCAGGTCTTTCATCGACCAACCGTTCTCCATCAGCGAGCAGGCCAGGTAGTCGAGTAGCTGGGGGTGCGACGGTGGATCCGACTGCGTGCCAAAGTCTCCGCTACTTTCTGCGAGCCCTCGCCCAAACAGGGCCTGCCAGGCTCGGTTCACAACCACGCGGGCCGTCAAAGGATTCTCGTTGCCGACCAACCACCGCGCCAGTTCCAACCGATTGGTTGGACCGGGGGAAGCATCGTCACCGAGAAACTCCGGCACACGCGGTGTGACGGCTTCTTTCGGACTCAAGTATTCACCACGGTGATGCAGAAACGTCGGGCGTGGGTTGTCTCTGGGGCGTTCTTCCATCACGAGTGTCATCGGAAACGCTGGTAGCTTCTTGCGTAGGGCATCGATCGGCTTGCGCGCGTCGACCAGTTCCGGAGCAATCGAAAGATAGTAGTGACGGATCTGCTCTTGCTGCTCAGTGGTAAGCTCTTCCGACGTTTTGGCCAGCAGCGATTCCACTTCAACAGGCATCACTTTGGCCACGACCGGGCGATCGACCGAGGCCGCGGAGACACGGAAGCGACCAACGCTCGCCGCGAAGTGTCGTTCGAAGAGGAGTTCTACCGTCAGCTCGCCCGCCGTGGTGATCGGCTGCGGCAAGTTAACGACCAACTGATGCGACTCCCCTTCTCGCTCGGCAGTCGACCAGCCTGTCGAACCATTCCCGTCCAGGACGTTCGCCGCGTCGGCACTGCCACTGCCAATACTGATCTTTCCGTAGCTATGCGAGGCACCATCCAGCTTGACCGGTTGACCGCCGAACTGGGCCGACAGTTCGCTGAGAAAGAAGTCCCCTTCGCGCCCTTCGTAGTAGGCACGCCCTGGGCCGCCGGCAGGCAAACGCGGATCGGCCATCACCTCAAGCCGCAGCGCGGTCACGGGCAACTGGCTCGCATCGATCGAGTACGTCACGGTAAATACGTCACGCTTGGTAATATCGCCGCTGGACAGAATGGAGTGATCCGGCAGCGACTCGAGCTTCGGCAAATTGCTTTCCAGCTTAGTGGCGGCAAGCGTCTTCCATGGCGTGGCGTCCTTTTGGGCAGTGTCCAACCACTGGGAACGCTTGGCCTGGAGATTCGCTTGCCGACGTTCTCCTTCGTTCCCTTCTCCTTCCGCCGGTGGGAATTGACCAGCAAGTTCTGCCGTCAACCGCTTGATCTGCGCGTTGATTTCTTCACGACGTTTGACAATATCAGCCGACTTGATGCGAAAATCTGGCTCGTCGGCATTATTCATCAGGGCCATGAACGAGTAGTAATCGGTATGCGTGATCGGATCGTACTTGTGCGTATGGCACTGGGCACATCCGACCGTCAGTCCCAGCCAGACTGTCCCAGTGGTGGCCACGCGGTCGACCATCGCGTAGAAGCGATATTCGAGCGGATCGATTCCCCCTTCTTCGTTCAGCATCGTGTTGCGGTGAAAGCCGGTCGCAATCTTCTGGCTTTCTGTCGCATCCGGCAGCATGTCGCCAGCGATTTGCTCGATGGTGAATTGATCGAACGGCATGTCTTCGTTGATCGCACGAATGACCCAGTCTCGGTAGGGCCAGATCGAACGGGGACGATCTTTCTCGTAGCCGTTGGTATCGGAGTAGCGAGCCAGGTCCAACCAATCGCGGGCCCAACGTTCGCCGTAATGCGGCGAAGCCAACAAGCGATCGACCAGTTTCTCGTATGCTTCAGGGTCTTGATCGTTGACGAATGTGTCGGCCTCGGCTGGTGTGGGTGGCAAGCCAATCAAGTCTAAGTACACGCGGCGAACGAGCGCGTACTTATCCGCTTCCGCCGACGGCTCTAAACCTTCCTTTTCCAGCCGTGCCAACACAAACCGATCGATGTCGCTACGCGGCCAGCTTGTGTCGGCAACCTCTGGCACGGGCGGCTTCTGCGGAGGGACGAATGCCCAGTGCTCGGCGTAAGCGGCTCCCTCTTTGATCCACTGGCGAAACTTCTCTTTCTGCTCGGCCGTCAGGGTATCGTTCGTATGCGGAGGGGGCATCTGCAGGTCGGGGTCATCCGACAAGATACGCTCGATGAGCAAGCTCTCGTCCGGCGCATTGGGGACAATCGCACCATAATCGATCGCGGCGTCTCGCTCATCCAATCGCAAGTCGGCCTCGCGGTGCGATTCATCGGGGCCGTGACAGGCAAAGCACCGCGCAGCAAAGATCGGACGAATATCTCGATTGAAATCGATTGAAGACTGAGCCACTACTTCACGGCCATCGAGACCAACAGCCGCAAGCAGAGTCAGAAGAGGGAAAAGAGCTCGACGAAGCGACATTGCGCATTCCAGGGAAGCTAAGGAACGGTGGGAGGGTTCATCAATTATACCCCTTGATGCCCGATTTGCCAAACATGCACGAAAATCGAGCGACTTCGATCAGTTGCGACAAAATTGAGTGACTTTTCGCCTGATCTGCGTGGCCAACATTATTCCCATTTTGACAGACGAACGCCCGCCGACAGAGCGAATGGGGCGATCTTGGACTCTTCTCACGATTGTTGGAGAAACCGTTTGAGTCTGTACTACCGGCGGGACGAATATAGCGAAGACGGAAATTTTACCGATCGCGTGGGATTTGAAGCGATGCCTCGACGGGCGACAGCAATGATGGCAGTTCTGGCGGTGGTCATTCACTGCGTGCTCGGCTGTTGCGCTCGTTGCTTGAACGCTTCTGTCCATCACGACCACAGCGATCCCTGCCAGGCAAACTGCATTTGCTGCGATCATCACCACCACGATGCTGGCATCGAGTTTTGCTGCCAACCGGCTAGCAACTCAATCGAAACCGAGTTTTCTTCTGAAGCCGCTCCTCAGCCTGATCATGAATGCCTCGGCTGCGGTACCGCCAAGTGTGCGTTTATCTTAAGCGAATCGGCCTGCGATGGCCTGACCGATGCCCTATTGCTGCCGGCAGAACTCTGCTGGTCGGCCATGGAGTACCCTTCGATCGATTGCGATCTCCAGCAGTATCCGCCCAGATTTTCTGAGCGGACAACACGGCACATTACACCCAAACTGCGCCTCCACCTCTCCCTGGCGGTCCTTACGCTTTAGTGGCGCATTTGCTGGCGCGATTGCTGCTTCGGCGTGATCGTCAGCGACCTATCTTTTCGACGATTCCCAGAACAACCTGGTGATGCTTCTGCCTGGCGGCTGACTCATCACAAGTCGATTGATAACGAAACGCCCAGAGCCTCGGTTCTGGCACCGTTTCCTTCATACAACCATTCATCCGAAAGGATTCTGATGAAAATCATTACGCATATAGCGATCGCGCTGGCCTGTCTACTTACCCTGCCTAGTATCAGCTTCGCCCAGGCCGATGCCAACGCGACGCTTCAGCAGGCCCAACAAGCTGGCCAATTTACGTTCATCGTCTTCTACAAAGACAACTCACCGCAAACCCAGAAGATGCTGCAGATCGTGCAGCAGTCTCTGACAGGCCAATCGGAGCATGCGACGCTGACCACCGCCAGCCTGGCAACGGCTCAAGGGCAGGCACTCGCCGAACAGTTTCAGGTCAGCCGGGCACCAATGCCCATGACCGTGGCGGTCGCACCCAATGGAGCCATCACCGGGCTGTTCCCGCGTCAGGTCGCCAAGGCCAACATCGACGCTGCCATCGTTCCGCCGGTCATGATGCAGTGCATGAAAGAACTGCAAGACCAGAAACTGGTATTTGTCTGTTTAACCAAATCGGAACAGGCGGCCGTGCCGGCTGGCGTTCGAGCGCTGCAGCTCGATCCGATGTTCAAGGACCGTATGTCCCTGATTGGCTTGAACGTGGAAGACACGTCCGAAGCTCGGCTCATGCAGCAACTGAAGGTTGATGCCGATCTGATTCAAGGTCCATATGTCGCGTTGATTGCTCCTCCGGGGGTTCTCGTCGGTCACTTCTCAGCCACGTCAACGGCCGACCAGATTGCCGCTGCTATTCACAAGGCCGGCAAGTGCTGCGACGACCCGAACTGCAAGCACGCCGGCAACGCCCAGGCATCGCAGTCCAATTCAACTCGCCGCTAAGCCACTTACCAATAGGGAAGCAAGATGAATCTTCGTTCCATCATCTGGCACGAGTTGAAGTCGCGCCCGGCCGGGGTGGCCTTCAACAGCCTGACCATCTTTCTGGGAGTCGCCGCGTTGGTGGCGATTCGCCATGTCACGGTCCATTCGGAAGAAGCCGTGTCAAAGCAACTGATCAATCTTGGTGCCAACATCCTGGTCCTTCCCAAAGAGGCCACGCTCCAAGACTACTATGCCGCCGATCAAAACGGCGGAACGCTGCCGGAAGAATATGTCGCCGAAATCTTCCTCGCCGGTTTATCTGGTGTTGAACAAGTTTCGCCGCGGCTAAACGTCTCGACCGAACTCAGCGGCCACCCGGTCGCGGTCACCGGTATTCTGCCGCAGTCGGAAGTCGATTCACTGGCAGCCTGGCAAGCGACGACGATGTTCATGAATACCACCAGCTCCGGCTGCTGCACGAAGGCCAACGTCGCCACGAGCGATGATCTGAAAGCCCCCGAGGCATTGATCAAATACCGGGCGATTCAAAACCTCGATAAGAAGGCGCTCGTGTTGGGTTCTGATATCGCTTTGAAGTTGAACTGCAAGGTCAATGACCGGCTGAACCTGCAAGGGGAAAAGTTCACCGTGATCGGCGTTCTACCGACGACCGGTACCGTGGACGACGGACGCGTGTTCGCCCACTTGCATTCGGTCCAACGACTGTGGGAGAAGGACTCGACCTGCAATGCGATTGAGATTGTCGGCTGCTGCGAAGACGCAGCGGGCAGCCTGGTACCTCAGCTAAAGGAACTTCTGCCGGACGCCAAGATCGTAACGATCTCGCAAGTGGTCGAAACACAGGTCGGCGTCAACTCGCTAATGGCCAAGACCTCGTGGATCGTGCTGGCCGTGATGATCGTCGTCGGCGGGGCAGGCCTGGCCGGTTCGATCGCCTCGAACGTCCGCGAACGCCGCCGCGAGATCGGTACGCTGATGGCACTCGGAGCAACGCCAGGTTTCATCCAAAAGCTGTTCCTCGGCAAGGCGTTCATTTTAGGGCTATGTGCCGGCAGCATTGGCTGCCTGGTCGGCGTAGTAGCCGCGGTCATCGCCGGCCCCGTCTGGGCAGGCGTCGCCATCATGCCGCTCGTAGGGACGTCGCTCCTTTCCATCGTTGCAGCCACGTTGGTGGCGTTGGTGGCCGCGTGGTGGCCAGCTCAGGGAGCGGCCCATCTCGATCCTTGCATCTGTTTTCGGGAGGTATAACCCATGATTCAACTTGAAGCAATCCGCAAGGATTACAACCGACGTGGACACGCAGTGACCGCGTTTCAGTGTGAAACTCAGCGAATCGACGATGGCGAGTACATCGCCATCGTCGGCCCGAGCGGAAGCGGCAAGACAACACTGCTTTCGATGCTTGGGGGAATGCTGTCTCCCACGACGGGCCGCGTGCTGGTCGACGGTATCTCGCTGTACGAACATTCGGTCGCCGAGCGTTCGGCTATTCGCGGTCAGAAGATGGGCTTTGTCTTTCAAAGCTTCAACCTGATCCCGTACCTGACCGCAATGCAAAACGTGCAGATCCCTCTCAGCTTCTCGAAGATACCGGCTGCTCAGCAGCAAGAACGTGCCACCGAGATGCTGATCCACTTGGGTCTGGCCGAACGCCTGCATCACAGGCCGTCGGAATTGAGCGTCGGACAGCAGCAGCGCGTCGCGCTTGCGCGAACGCTGGTGAACGATCCGCAGATCATTCTGGCTGACGAGCCGACCGGCAACCTCGACCCGACAAGCCGCGAAGTCGTGCTGGAAACGTTCGATCAGTGCCACCAGCAAGGACGAACGCTGATCGTGGTAACACACGATCCAAGCGTCGCGAAGCGAGCCACCCGGCGGCTAACGCTCGTCGATGGAATGCTCGTTGCGGAAGGGGCAATGAAAGCTGCAGCGTGATCGAACGCCCTGTCTAAGCTCGGGCAATGAATCCCATGTGCGAACCGATAACAAACCGGCGGCTATCTCAAAGTGGTCATCTGCCAACCGCCGGTTTGTTGGAATTGCAAGTCGAAAGCATGAGCGATCATCGTTCTTGTCATGATTGAAGCAGACTCGCCTTACTTCTCTTGCCGCTTCTGGGAAGTTGTGTCTGCATTGGAATCGTATTCGACCGAAATGTTAAAACGCTGAAACGCTTCTTGCCCGCCTGCTTTTGTTGAGATGATCACCTGCTGTACTCCATTTGCCGGTCTCGCTTTGGGGGTCCAATCAACCCGACCATCAGGCGATACCTTTAATCCGTCTGGTACGGACACGGCTTTGAAGTTGACCCGATCGCTGCTCGAGAGGACGTCGATCTGATAAGAATAAGGTTCGCCTACCAAAGCCGTACGTGGCGGCAGCGAAACGATATGTAGATAGTCGTCCCCCGACTCTTCCAATAGTTGCTTCAAATTGGCACCGATCAGCAGCACCTCCTTCTGATTCGCCGGCAAACTGAAAAGGGTGTTGGCCGTCGGCAACCATCGTACACGCGGGGCAAACTGCCAATGCCCCAGGTCCGTTCGTCGAACCCCATCGACCACTTGTCCTACGCTCTTGACCAGGGCAATCTTTTGCAGCGTTCCACTGGCACAGATCCAGACATCCGCGTCTTTCTGCCCCTCGATCGGCTGGACAGCGAGAAAGAAGTTGGGATCGTCGCAGGGTAGTAATACGAGATCCTTGAGATGGTCCGTCGCCAGTGGCTTCATGTCGGCATCGAACAGTTCAGAGCCATCGCGAAAATACATCGTGGCGTTGGCATTGGGTCTCATGTAACGGCCACCGTAGCTGTAGCCATCGGTCGACTTTGTAATCTTCGTGCGGGCACCATCAAGCTTCATCGCTGCGTATTGTTGCCCCGAAATACCGGGAATCCATCCCACAATCGTTTGGCCATCGCCGGAAGCGGTAATCTCATATCCCCAGTCGCCATACATACCGCCGGTGAGCATATCTCCTTCAAACGTCAGCGGCTTAAACGTTTTGATATCGAATAATTCCACCGGACCGCGTGTATGGCAGACAAGTGGCCCCTGCGACGCACTTCCCATGGCGATTCTCTGGGGATGAAAGTTGATCGGCGCGGGAAAACTCTTCTTGCGTTTAAGCGTGGCGATGTTGTAGCGGTGAAAGAGTCCCTGGCTCGGTACTAGCACAATCAACTGGTCGAGCCCGCCGGCCAGCATCAGGTCCTCTCCCGGGGCGTCGATTGTGTGGATAATACCCCCTGCTACGACATCCAAAAGAGCCAACTTCCCTGCCTCTTTCAAATGCAGCACGATATACCGCCCTGCCCCACCAGTAGCCATACTGACCCAGGGAGACACAAGCTCGATTGTGCGTCGCTGGCCGGTCGCAAGTGGCTTCGCAGCTTCGACGACATCCACTGCCGCGGAAGCCGCCGCGAGCACGCCTGCTACCGCCAATACGCGAAGAAATAAGTAAAGCATCGCCAGTATCCTCAATGGTTCCGAGACATCGTCCGGGCCTCATTTTCATCACTGGAAAAGGGGCGTGCAAGCGCGACGTATCGGCTGCTCGCAATCCGTTCGAGAAACCTCCCCTTTTTGCTACGGCATTCCCCCCTCTTTCCTTTGTAGAAAAGAGAATAGGAGGTCAAACTGAAACCCGCGGATGGCAGCTAGGCGGTACGACTCGGATCTGAAATACTATTTCCAAATACCGCAATCTCTTGGGGTTTAGGAAACGAGTATGAAGACTGTCTGGTTGCCGATTTTGTCTGTGCTTCTTTTCGTAAACGGCCTGCTGGCGGAAACCCCTCCGGCCACGGTCGACGAGGCTGCCAAGGCCATCGATTTCTCCAAGTTCAAGCTGGTCAATCCGGTTGAAGACAGCACGACGTCGTGCATCGCGTCGCAGTCGTACCGTGCCAAGGGGGATGTCGACCAGGTCACCAATGAGATCTCCAAGCAACTGACGGCCGCTGGCTTCAAGCAGGCCGAAGGAGCAACGATTACGCCTGCCTATGCCTCGGCTGTCTTTCTGAAGGATGGCTTTTCCGTCTCGCTTTCGATCTTTCCTTCCGGCGACAACCAGTCTGTCCAGGTAGCCCTGCGGAATCATGGGAACGTCAACCTGGAAAAGATCGTGGCCAGTGACAAGCTGCAAAAGACGTACGCCTTACCAGGCTCGGTGATGTACACGACCAAGCTTTCCCCAGAAGATGCCCGGAAATTGATTCGCCAGGAACTCGAATCGCAAAAGTGGGAATGGTTCGGCGATACGACGGTATCGTTTTTTATGCGTCAGAATGCCGTTCGCTTGCAGGTGATGGTCAACCAGTCCCCTGCCCAGCCAGGGACAACTGCGATTCAAATATCGAGCGAACAGCTCTCGACCGAGCTGCCAATCCCCTCAAAAGCGACGATGATCCAGTACGCTGACATCAACGGCGGGATGATCATGGACAGCACGCAATCGACCCCGGAACTGGTTGCCGACCTTCGCCAGCGTTTCGAGAAGCTAAAGTGGAAAAGCACGACCGACAACCTTGTGAAGGTCGGCATTCACGATCACCTCATTTTCCGCAACAACAAAGAAGAACTCGCCGACTGCGAATTCTTCGAGTTCGACGGCAAGTCGCGGTGCAAGATTTCGTATCAGACCAAAGAGCAAGTCGATCGCGAGAACGCCTTGGCCAAGAAGGCCGCGATGGATGCGGAAGCCAAATCGAAAGCAGCCGCCGAGATCAAGAAGGTAACCATCAGCCCCATCGCGGGCGCGAAGGTTAAAAGCAAGAATCAAATTAGTATCCAAACCAAGAGTGGTGGAGCCGCTGCTATCCTGAAAGCGTGGCTGGACAATATGAAAGCCGACGGCTGGAAGCTGGAATCGACCGTCGACACGCCCCAGGTGGCTGAACTGTCGCTCGAAAAGGACGGAGTCAAGCTGAGTATCACCCTGGTAGACCCCGGCTTTATCCCTGGTGAAATCGAGATTCGAGCGGATAAGAATTGCGAGATTATCCCAGGACGTTGACGGGCAGGTGATGTCCTAGGATGTACTGCTTTCCACGAAACTCATAGCCATCTTCCTCATCTCGAATGATCTCATCGTACTCGATGAACGTGTACCGACTGAGATCAAAGCCGTTCATGAAGCATGGGGCCGATGGCGACTCCACTCGGTCCCATGTTTGCCACACGTTTTGGCGATGAATGAATGATTGAAAGTATTCATGACTGAAGAAGGTACAATATTCCGAAGCGAACCCATCTGGCAGCGATGTAATGACGCACGAGATGTATTGAGGATCTTGATTCTCTAACCACTCGATACCATAGGCAAACCAGGCCTTCAGCCATCGATTCGCAATCTTCCGACGCCCAAGTAATGCCTTCTGGTATATCGGAATCTTCCAGTTGTAGTATTCGCATCCCAAGTCATCTGGTTCCAAGCGATGTTGCGTAATTCGCTGCAGCCGCGTATGGAACTCGCGCAATCGACGCCCTTGGCCGCGGAACTTTTTCTTGGGATGAAGGTCTAGTCTGCGCATGGGACCGATTCACCTGAGGTGGGAAACGCCCCTCCCAGGACTTCCATTACCCTCTTCAACTCAGGCTACTCTAACTTCTCTTTAATCCCCTGAATCACCGTCGGAATGTCGGTGCAGTGGACGTCGGCACCCAGGCCGCGTGTCAGCAGGTAGTCTTCCCCGGCGCGGCCTGGCCAGCAGTTGACGCCGATGCCGTTTTTATGTGCCTCTTCGACGTCCGCGCGAGACGTCCCCTTCAGCTGGCAGGCAATCCGGTCGGCCCCAAGCTGCTTGGCTCGCTCGATGAATTCGGTCGAGCATGGCTTGCTGGCGATCAGCGACATCGGGGCCTTCGGATCCAGAGCCTCGACCGCTTTCAAGGGTCGTTCGTCAAACGACGAATAGACATAGGTCGAACCTTCCGCCTTGCGGGCCTCGGCAGCGGAGTAAAGCTTCTTGCAGTAGTCGTCGATCACTTCATCAGGGTAAAGCTTTTTATTGCTGATCTTCATTTCCCATTCGATGTAGACGCCTGGCTTATCGGCGAAGTATGCCAACAGTTCGTCCAGAAAGAGCATCTTCTGCCCCTTCTTGGTGGCAACGCCTTTCAGTTCGGCTGCCGTCATGTGTTCGACGGGCCCGGTCGCGTTGTGGGTTCGATCGAGCGTGTCGTCGTGCAGAATCACCAGGACGCCATCCTTGGTCATGCGGACGTCGGTTTCGAAGCCGCGAATCCCGCGCTCGTAGCAGGCGCGAAATCCTTCCATCGTGTTCTCTTCAAATTCATACGCACCACCCCGGTGGGCCAGAATCACCGGCCCTGCTGCCAACACGCGGTTCGTTCCAGTCAACACAAGCAGCAACAACAATCCAAACGTCATCAAACGAAGGCGCATCAAAACATTCCTATCGATATCTGCCCTGCAAGAGCGAGGGCTTAAGGCGGGTAAACAAAAAAATAGGCGTCCCGCCAAGAGTGACAGGACGCCCATTAGCATAGCATTTCTTAGTTAGCAAAGTAATGAGCTTTCGCTCACCTGCTTACTTGCCAGGTGCTGGCGGGGAACTGAGCGCCTCCAGAGCATCGCCGACGGTGAAGCTGGCTGGCTTTTGACGCGGAGGATACTCCTTAAACGTTTCAAGCACGCGGGCAACTTCCTGCTGAACCGGAACCAGCACGTAGGCGCGGCGATACCACCAGTCGTTGTAGTTCATCCCTTCGTCTCCACGCTCGCCTGGATCGATCTTCAGGTCGAAGAAGATTGGCGCTCGGAGGGTCGTAAACGGATTACGCCAAACATCGATACCGGTCGCTTCCTGGATCATGAAGTGAGCCTTGATGCGCTTACCGCGAACTGCCAGCAGGTCGCCGTCGTCGCTGAAGTACATGAAGCCCTTACGCGCACTTTCGTCGGTCTTGCCGGCCAGGTAGTCGCTCTGGTCGAAGCCATCGAGGTGAACCTTGTACGTCTTGTCGCCAGCCTTGTGCCCCTTGAGCAGCTTGTCTTTGATGGCAGGATCACCGGCAGCGGCCAACAGCGTTGGCAGCCAGTCTTCGCCAGCAACGAGATCTTGGAACACAGTCCCTGGCTTAACCGTACCGGGCCAGCGAATCACAGCAGGCACGCGCCAACCACCGTCCCAGTTAGTGTTCTTCTCGCCTCGGAAAGGCGTTGTACCGGCATCCGGGTACAGGCAGACCATCGGGCCGTTGTCGGTCGTGTAGACGACAATTGTGTTATCAGCGATACCGAGTTCGTCGACGTAGTCCAACAATTGACCGATGACGGCATCGTGCCCCACCATGCCGTCGGCGTAAAAGCCCAGGCCCGTCTTGCCAGCGTACTTGTCACTGACGTGGGTGAAGTTGTGCATTCGCGTCGTGTTAAACCAGCAAAAGAACGGCTTATCGGCCTTGGTCGAACGTTCCAGGAAGTCCTTGGCAACTCCCAGCACCTCTTCGTCGATGGTTTCCATACGCTTCTTGGTAAGTGGGCCGGTATCTTCAATCTTGCCGTCCGCCGTACTATGGATCACACCGCGTGGACCATACTTCTTCTTGAATTCAGGGTTCTTGGGATAATCTTCGTTCTCTGGTTCTTCTTCAGCATTGAGGTGGTACAGGTTGCCGAAGAACTCGTCGAACCCGTGGTTGGTCGGCAGAAACTCATCCTTGTCGCCAAGGTGATTCTTACCAAACTGGCCCGTTGTATAACCAAGCGGTTTGAGCAGTTCCGCAATGGTTGGATCCTCTGGCTGCAAACCAAGGTCGGCACCCGGCAGACCCACCTTCGACATGCCGGTGCGAAAGGGCATCTGGCCGGTGATGAAAGCCGATCGCCCGGCCGTACAGCTTTGCTGAGCGTAATAGCAGGTGAACTTGCCACCTTCTTTGGCCAAGCGGTCAATATTTGGGGTCTCGTAACCCATCAGGCCGCCGTTGAAGGTGCTGATGTTCCAATAACCGACGTCGTCTCCAAAGATGATCAAGATATTCGGCTTGTCGGCGGCACGGGCATTCTGCCCGATCGCCAAACAACAAAGGGCAGCAAAAGCGAGCAACAACTTCCTGGTTTGCATCATGGTGTCCTCCACATAAAAGACTGCAAGACGAGAGGGGCGAAGCAACCATAGCGGCAAACATCAATACGGTTCCGCTATGAACCGTTTTTTGTAGTCGTTACATAGTGCGCCTACAAATTAATTTAACGCGACCTAAGCAAGAAACGCAGAGAAGGTGCATCACCCATCCAAACCCGGTCATCCGACGAGTCTTTAAACTCTCTCAGAAAACCGCTTAAACCGTGATCCGATTGGCAAGCCACCCCTCGATAAACTCAGATAGCGAACCAGCCAACAGGACGAGGTAACCTTCCATCGAATACCAGGCCACAACCGGGCAATCTGGCACCTCGCTGGGCGAAACGGGACAGCCAAATAGAATTCCATCCGTACCGGCCGACGCAAAGAACAACGTATCTCCAATGCCCAGCTCGGCGTGGTCTTGCATGGCACTCTCGCGAGCGTGCAGGTTTTCTTTCCGCATCATCTCGATCGGCCAGATCAGCCATAGGCTCTCGAAGAACACTTGCCCATCGACCGAAAGCAAATCCATCACCCCGTCCGACTCCAGCAACAACGATCGTAAATCCGCCGGCAACGAGACCTTCAGACACGCTTCCGCTTCTTCAATCTCACCAACAGCGCACGGCGGATAGAATGCTGGCTTGCTGCTGGTCCCCTCGGCATCCACCCGGGAACCATACGCACGCAGGATAACTTCTCGCCACGTATCCATTGAAAACTCCTGTCGCAAACCGCAGCTCTTCGATTCTCGTACGGGAACGTGGGATTCGAGTGAACGCAGATCGTCCCCATCTGTCAATCTACTACGAATCCAACCAATGCCGAAACTGTCATCCCATTCTGGCCTGGCTCGCCGCGGACCAAGCCTGTCCGGCAGCGCACCGCTTGACGTAATCCGGCCCCCTTCTATATTCGATAATTAGAATATTGCAATGCATTAAACCATTTGGGATTGAGTAAGGGCACGTGATGCTGGACACGATGCGGCAGTTCAAAGCAGGTATCTTTCAGGCACTCGGGCACCCTACCCGGGTCGCCATCGTCGAACTGCTCAGCCAGGAAGAGATGTCGGTGGGGCAGTTGTGCGAGCAGGTTGGTGTCGAGCAGGCCAACGCCTCTCAGCACCTGACTGTCTTGCGCAATAAGTACATCGTTGACAACCGCAAGGAAGGCAACCAAATCTTCTACCGGCTTCGCGATCCCTTGCTGGGCGAGGTACTTGAAAAGATGCGGGAATACTTCTTCGCACACCTGGAAGAAGCGACCGAAATGCTGCGTGTCGAAAAGCGAGAAGCCAAGAAGAGCAAGCAGGAGACCAGGCGATGAAACCGGGCAGGATGCCAAAGTTGGTCGAGACCTTACGTGGCTATAACCTCAAAACGTTCCTCAACGACTTGATCGCCGGGCTGACGGTCGGGCTCGTGGCCTTACCGCTGGCGATGGCCTTCGCCATCTCGTCCGGCGTACCGCCGCAAGCCGGTTTGTATACCGCAGTCGTAGCCGGGTTCCTCATCTCAGCACTTGGAGGTTCCAAGACACAAATCGGTGGTCCGACCGGGGCATTCGTCGTCATCGTATTCGGCATCGTCGCCCAGCACGGGCTGAACGGCCTGCTCGTCTGTACCGTCATGGCAGGCATTATGCTCGTGCTGCTGGGGCTGACGGGCCTCGGTACGGCGATTCAATTCATCCCGCGCCCCGTGGTCATTGGGTTCACCAACGGAATCGCCGTCCTTATCGCCAGCACGCAGATTAAAGACTTCTTCGGGCTACAGATCGAGCACGTCCCTGGCGAATTCGTAGGCCGGATGCACGCCATCGTGACGCACTTCCATACCATTTCCGCAACGTCCACCGTGCTGGCCGTCGGGGCGCTGGCCGTGGTGATCGTATGCATGACGTACTTCAAAAAGATTCCCGGCTCCATCGTCGCCATGCTGCTGGGAACCATCGTCGTAGCGTTGGGTTTGTCGGTTGAAACCATCGGTACCCGGTTTGGCGGCATCCCCAGTGGCCTGCCTCCGATCACTGTGCCGCAGTTCGACCTGGCCATGATTCCGGCCCTGCTCTCCCCTGCACTGACGGTTGCCCTGCTGGGGGCTATCGAGTCGCTGATGTCTGCCGTCGTGGCCGACCGGATGAGTGGCGATAAACACAATCCGAACGTAGAACTGGTCGCCCAAGGGATCGCGAACATTGCAGTCCCGTTTGTCGGGGGTATTCCCGCAACGGGTGCCATTGCCCGCACGGCGACCAACATCCGCTCCGGAGCCAAGACCCCCGTGGCAGGCATGATCCATGCGCTGACACTGCTCGCGGTGCTGCTGTTTGCCGCCCCGCTGGCCCGCTACATCCCGCTGGCCGTATTGTCGGCGATTTTGCTGGTCGTGGCTTACAACATGGGCGAGTGGCGCGAAATCCCCAAGCTATTGAAGATGTCGTGGGCCACCATCGCCGTCTGGGCGACGACGTTCACGTTGACCGTCTTCGCCGACCTGACAATAGCCGTGCAGGTCGGAATCGTCCTCGCCGCATTGCTATTCATCCGAAAGGTAGCCATGACCACGACCATCGAGAACGTGACGAAGGATTACGTTGAGGACGGACGAATGCATGCCTTGCAGGATAAGCTCATCCCCGATTTCGTCACCATCATCCGCATCCACGGCCCGTTCCTGTTCGGAACAACTGAGAAGTTGTTGGCCATTGCCGATCAGATGGAAAACCTTAGACCGGTCGTCATCCTGCGGCTACGCAACATGACCGCCATCGATGCGACGGGCCTACTTGCCCTCGAGGACTTCGCCGACAAGCTCCGCGCCGCCAACCGCCAACTGATCCTCTGCGGAGCCAGGCCTCAGCCAGCCAAGCTGATGCAGCAAGCCGAACTGCAACGCCACTTAGGCAAAGAAAACATCTGCCCCCACATCACCGCCGCACTTGAGCGAGCCCAAGCCCTGCAAGCGAAGCCCGTCGATACCAGTCCACTTGCAGCACCAGATGGAACTACCGCCGGTCTGCCAGAATCTCACTCGGGCAGTTGCTCTCCATAGTCGGACAACTCCCCTTGCGGCCAGGCGGCACGCAGTGCGTTGAGTACCGCGAGAATGTCAATGAACTCTTGCGAGATTGCTCCTGCCACCGGTGGCAGGTACCCCATCGCAGCGAGAAGCATGCCGGCCAAGCTGAGAACCATGCCTCCGACCGCACTTTGAAGAGCGATCCGTCGCATCCGACGACCAATATGCATCAGATCATCAACACGCCCCAAGGTGTTGTCCATCAGCACGGCACCGGCCGCTTCGGTCGTCACTTCACTTCGCTGCCCCATGGCCAACCCCACCGTGGCGGCAACCATCGCTGGTGCGTCGTTGATCCCGTCTCCCACGTATACGGTTGGGGCGCGAGCCGTTTCCTCGCGAACGATGGCCAGTTTCTCTTCTGGACTCTTGCCGGCGTGCAACTCGGTAATGCCGACGCGCTGTCCTAAGTACTCCACTTCGGAAAAGCGGTCGCCAGAAAGCAGCATCACCTTCTCGAATCCATGCTTTGGAGCCAGGTGCCCGACGAAGGCAGCACCTTCACGGCGCGGCTCATCTCGAAACCGGTAAGTGGCCGCGTATTTCCCATCGATCACGACGACACACTCGAGGCCACCCGTCGAAGGCGGAACATCTATTCGCAAGTCCGGCTGCGCGAGCATCAACTTCTTCGCACTGGTAACCTGAATCTGGCGATTGTCGACGGTTCCCAGCAAACCTTCCCCGGGACGCTCCTGCACGCTGTCCGCCGGCAGAAGCGTAAGTTGCGATGACTCAGCGGCCTTGATAATCGCGGTCGAAAGAGGATGCTTCGAGTACTTCTCAAGGCTCGCACTCAGTCGCAAAACTTCCTCAGGCGGAAACCCCGGATCGACATGCTGCTCAACCAACTTCGGTTCACCATAAGTGAGCGTTCCCGTTTTATCGAAAATCATCGTGCGACAACGATCGATTCGTTCCAGGACGGCCGGATCGCGAATGATAATGCTATGCCGGGCAGCCAGAGAAATCGAACCGATAATGGCAACCGGAATGGCAATCAACAAAGGGCACGGCGTAGCAATCACCAGCACAGCCAGAAATCGAACGACTTCACCGCTGAGAAACCAAGCCACCAGGGCAATCGCCACGGCAAGTGGCGTGTAATAGGCCCCCAGCAAATCACCGAGCCTGCGTAGCTGGGGACGCTGCTGTTGCGACTGCTGCATGACTTCCATGATGCGGGCATAGCGAGAATCGCTCGGCAGTCGAACCGAACGGATACTCAACGCCGCTTCCCCGTTGATGGCTCCGGAAAGCACGTCGGAACCGACCGATTTCGACACACGGTAGGGTTCCCCGGTCAGATAGGCCTCGTCCATGCTGCCATGTCCATCGATCACAACTCCGTCGACCGGACAGATATCGTGGGGAAACACAACCAGGACATCATCGATTTGGATTTCCTGAATGGGGATGTCGCTGATTCCCGACTCCGTCTGCTTGTGGGCAATCGATGGCATGCGACGGGCCAACGCATCGAGTACCGATGACGCTTTCCGAACCGCGAACGCTTCCAAGGCTTCGCCCCCTGAAAGCATCAAAACCACAAGTGTTCCGGCGAGATACTCACCTAATAGAACAGACGTGACAATCGAAATACCTGCCAGCAAATCCGAGCCGAATTGTCCCCGCACAAGCCGAATCGTAAGTTCAGCAACGAGTGGACCTCCACCGACTCCCAGCGAGGCCCACAGAAACCACCGAGCCGTTGATTCTTCCGCTCCCCAAGCAAATCGAAGAAGCAAATAGAGGGTAATCGAAACGACCGTAAAAATCGCGATCGCCAGATGTCGTCGATCCCACCACCGTGAAAGATTAAGCATGTTGCCCATCGCGAGATCCAATCGAACATCACTAGCGGACGAGTCTGCCAATGATCGTTGCCACGTAGATGAATTTTCTAGTCACACTCGCCAAGTTTCTTTCTAACTCGACTCAAGAGGATTGAACAGGCGGGCAGGTTCCAGCTTCCAGAGCACCCGACCGCATGCTATTCCACTTCCCCATCGCGGAGGCGCTGTTGCACTTCGTCGTCGGTAATCACCTTTCCGATGGTTAACTTTCCCATGGGCTTGTCATCCTCATCAACCAGTTCGAATTGAGTGGCCGTTCGGTCCTCTTCAAGATAGGTCACCAGCCAGTAGGGAGGATTAACATCCGTATAGGGCCAGAATTCCTCGGGAAACTCGTCATGGATGATTCCGTCAGCGGTGACCGCCGACGAACGAATTTTCCCGCCTCCTGTATTGAGAAATAGCTCATGTTCATTCTTCGTCTGCAAAATCCAAATCGCGTTCCCCTCGAAGAGCTCAAAGCCATCAAACGTAGCAAGGCAACGATAACCGTTGGCATCGACCTCCTTCATCGCTGCCGGCAACAATCCCTTCAAATACTTGAGTTGTCGATTCAGTGGACCATACTTCCGGTCGAGATAGTTTTCGGTAGCCAGTTTGGCGGCAGCAACGACTGCTTCGAGGTCATCGCACCCTTCAAACGTGGAACCGTTGACCATCAAGCGATCGGCAAACACTAAGAGGTGCCCCTTCTCAATTCCCCCAACACTCACTCCCCATCCCTTGTGCTTCCCTAGCGTCTTCATCAAGTCTGTCAGCCACTCAACGGACCAGCCCTCAGGCTCGTAGACCTCCATGTTGTGATAGCGATCGTCGTTATATTGATCGTCGACTACCCAATAACGCTTCTGATCGGCTCTCGACTCAGGCCCTGTTTCTCCATGCTCTTGAGTTGTCGCTAAGATCGCCAGTCGCACTTTCCAGAATTCCTCGAAAGGCGTTTCGCCCTTGGGATTTGGATTTGGCACGTACGAGGAATCGTAGTATGCGACCGGCACGCTCATGGGTTCTTTACTCAGATTGTTAGAAGTCGATTCGTTGGAATGTTTCTTTTCCCTGCAACCCAGGGTTGTAGCAGTGATCGAGAGTAAAAGTAATGTGGCAGCAATTCTCAACATTTCACCTACATGTACTTTGATCCAATGAAGTTAACCAGCAGGCACCACGGCACGTCCTCCCATCGAATCGCGTTCCTGAAGTGCACTACGGCAGACTTCAACCGTAGTAGGTAGTGTGTCCGAAAGTGCCGAAATTTCACCTGTAGAAATGAATGTAACGTCCAGTTCCATTCATTAAAAAGGAAATGGATGTCATCCAACCAGTTCGTGAATGACATCCATTCTATATCTGTGGCGAGAATCCTAGGAAGGCTTACAAGCCGAGTGCGATCCCTTCCCATGGCCGTGCGATTTTGCAACGGCCAAGGGAATACCGCCCGACGATAGATCACTACATCCCTGGCGTCTTGCTGTGGGCGTTCTGCGGGAAGTCGAAAGTCAGCACGAGGGGTTCGCTGCCGGTGTTTTCGATTTCCACGCCGCCGCCCGAAAGCGCTGCCTGGGTGATGAAGCCGATCTCGGAGTAGAGCTCGCCGAGAACCATATTCTGGTTATAGTTCACGTCGAGCTTGCCAACACGACCACTTCCGCCGTTGGTATGGAACATCGCGGGGCTCTCAGGCTTGAAATTCGTCTTGGCACCAGGTTCCAAGATGAGCCGCAGAATCGAGCACTTCTGTTCGCCGAGCAGTTCGCCATAGACGATCCACTTGGCGTCGACACCGTTGTCGCTGAATTCTTCCGACTTGATCGCCGGACGCGAATTCTTCAAGACAAAGTCAGGGTCCTGGTTCGCTTCGAAGTCGAACTGCTCTACCAGGTAGTCCCAGTCGCCGTGCTTCGACTTTGGATAGTCTTGTTCGCGGCAAGCGTAGAACGCGGCTTCGGCACTGATACGCCCGTCGAGCGTAACGTCTTCGGCCAGGAAGTGCTCGTCCATCGTGACGTGCAGCTCGTGCGTGCACAGGTCGGTGGGTGAATGCAGAACACCGTTCGGCATCACGAAGCCGTCATCCAGTTTCATCATGGTGTGCGGTGCCAGGTGGCGAATGCCGTTGTACTCGCCCTGCCCGTATCGCTTCATGCAAGCCAAGAACTGGTCTTTGGTCACGAACGGATACAGCCCCATCGCGGTGGTATGATAGTGCGAAGGGCTGACACCGGGGTTGTCGTACGAATTGATGTCGTAGACTTCCCACTTCTTCCAGTGCAGGTGGTCTGGAATCGGATTCAGGTTGTCGAACTTCTTCGACACGATCGGCCATGTCGGATCGCCGAACATCGCTTTCGCAAAAGCGGTGATCTTTTCCCCCATGACGGTCTCGGGATTGGCCGCGATCAAATCCTGGAGCGAGATAAACTGTCCATCCGCCGTAAGGACGTGTGCTTCCCCTTCGCGAAATGGTTTCTTGCCGGTACGGGTGTCGATGACGCCGGTCACGATCGGCACGGTGCAGCACATCCAGATTTCATCGAGACCGGTACCACCCATGTAGTCTGGATAGTACGACTTCTCTTCCAGACGAAGACGCTTGCCTGGGCTACAAAACGTGCGGCCTGCATAGCGGTGCAGAAGTTGGAACACGCCGCCGTTCTTGTTAAGACAATCGTCTAGAACCGCAGCGACGCCGTCGCTGGTTCCGTCGATCACGTTTTGTTGAGGGTACTCGTGCAGTTTATCTGCGAGAATTGAGGTCGAAGGAGCCATGAACAGTTTTCCTCTAAGGACCGAAAAGCGTCTCTGTTTCCAAAAACTCGGGAGAGACGAGTTAGGTTGTCATCTTGGCTGTACGTAACCAGGCGGGCGTACAAATGTAGGAGCCAACGTTATATCAAAATGAGGGGTGCAAGGGGAATCAGGGCCGGAGTGAATCACGGAAACGGCACCCACGAACTGACAGGCTTTCCCCGGCGATTTTCAAGGTGGTTAATGACATCTGGCAGCAAGCGTGCCCCCCATGCGGTCGTTTTCTTCCACAATGGTGTCCGAAACCGACAAGGCGGTGTCGTATAATTCATAATCGAGCAAACCGTATCCGCCCAAAAAAACTCGTCCCTGTTTGCCAGCCAACCCCAGGCTGTTTAGAGACATCCCTCTAGAATTCGTGTTACACTCTGACATAAGAGGGAATACGTGCCGAAATGGAGTCCCCACCCGGCATGGTTTCCCAGCTCATCCCGATCGCCTGGGGTTCGTGACTGCTTGCAAACGAAACCCCTTCACCTACCAGAAAGGCAACCCCCATGACCTCGATCAACCGATCCATATCGCGTCGTAGCTTTCTGCACACCGGCCTTGCCGCCGGCGTCTGGCTTGGCACCTCATCTAGCCTCACCTTTGCTGCCAACGCGAACGATGAGATCGGCGTGGGCCTGATCGGCTGCGGCGGTCGTGGCGGCGAGTTGATGAAGTATTTCATGAACATCGACGGCGTGAAGATGGCAGGGTTCTACGATCCCGATCCAGGGCGAGCCAACGCGGCGAAGAAGGCCTCGAAGTCGGAAGGTAAAGTTCACGCCAGTCTCGACGACCTGCTGGCCGATGATTCGGTCGACGCCGTGATCATCGCCACGTGTAACCATTGGCATTGCCTCGCTGCTATTCGGGCGATGGAAGCCGGCAAGGATGTCTATGTCGAGAAGCCCCTTTCGCACAGTCAGTGGGAAGGCGAGCAGACCGTTGCCGCCGCGCGCAAGTACAACCGAATTTGCCAGATGGGAACCCAGCAGCGTTCCGACCCCATGCAGGCCGAGATCAAAAAATTCCTGCACGAAGACAAGGTACTCGGCGAAATCCAGTCAGCTCGGGTCAATCGATACGGACAACGAGGTCCGATCGGCAAACGCACCGAGCCGTTGGTGATCGATTCCAAGATCGACTACAACATGTGGCTCGGCCCAGCGCAGGACGTGCCCATCTATCGCAACAACCTGCATTACGACTGGCACTGGGACTGGAACACCGGCTCCGGCGAGATGGGCAACTGGGGCGTGCACGTGCTGGACGATGTCCGCAACAACATCTTCCTGGACAAGGTCACCCTGCCTCAGCGGATCATCGGTGGCGGCGGACGCGTAGCCTGGAACGATGCCGGCCAGACCCCCAACGTCCACTTTGTGTATTTCGATACCGGCTCGATTCCGGTTGTCATTGGCCTGAGCAACCTGAAGTTACTTGGCTCGGCTAAGCCACCTGGACCTGGTAGCGGCTACATCGCGTACTGCGAAGGGGGGCGTCTGGAAGGCCAACGTGGCAAGGCGGTTGCCTTCGACAAAGACGGCAAAGAAATCAAGTCGTTCAAAGGAAGCGGCGGCAATGAACTGCATCAGCAGAATTTCATTAACGCCGTGCGTTCGCGCGATGCCTCGTCGCTCAACACCGAGGTGCAAGTCGGCAACGATACGACCGGCTGGTGCAATCTCGCCAACATTGCCTTCCGGGCAGGCGACACCTTCAGCTATGCTGCGGCGAAAGAAGTCAGTGGCGATGGCGGCATCTGGAATAGCTTGCTGGAAGAAACCGACAAGCACCTCCAGTCGCACAACATCAAGATCGAAAGCTCGGAGATCAAACTCAGCCCGATGCTGACGGTCGATGTCGAAAGCGGACAGTTCGTCGGCGACGCTGCCGATCAGGCCAACGTCTTCCTCAAACGCGAGTACCGCAAGGGATTCGAAGTCCCCAACCTCAGTTAGGGACCGGCCTGATAACCAGCCCAAAGTAAAAGAGTTCGTCGCGTACCTACGCAGCGAGCTCTTTTTATTTCTAAGCCTGAGAAACTAGAACACTCGATCCGGCAGCAAACGGCAAAAACTTAGGCCGCTCTTGCATCGTTCGACTTGCTTTCCTTGCGTTGCAATCGTGCCAATTTGCGGGTCATCCACGACTTGGCATTCCGAACGAATTGCGACGTCGCACCTTTTGGACGAGGCTGAACAACGTGACGCGTCACGTGCCACCACTCCGCCATCTTTCCCATGGCGCGAAGTTCGTCGAGATAGTCCCCTCGGTCGCTTGTTAAGTGCTGCTGAATGACTTCCTCGTAAATTTCCAGCAGTTGATCGTAGATCGCATCGGTGCTGTTATTCTCGCGAATGTACGCACACACCTTGGCGGCGTCCTCGGCATCGTATCGTTGAATTTGTTGAACCAGGCGCTGTTCGGTTACCGGAAACGACATGGCTCGCCGTCCCCATTGGTTCAAATGAGCGACTTCGTCCGAGGTCACGAGGAAACTCATTCCGAACACATCGCAGTAGATGACAGCGCATCCTACGGCCAGTGCCTCCCGGGCACACCGGCCTTTGGCGAAAACCAGATCGTATTCCGGCAGACGTTTGTGGGGTTCGTCGCATACGGCTCCAAAATGCTGGCCAACGGCATCGAGTTCGATTCCCAGCTGATCACACGCACGTTGAATGGGCTGGATCGATTCGCGATTGCCATAGCTGCTGAAGATGATCGCCTTGCGCGGCTTCGCCGGCAAAGGGCAGCGACGTTGAAACAGTTGCAGGTCGACCGGGTTGGTCAAAATGGTGACTTGGCTCCGGTCGATTCCCTCGGCCAAAACCAATCGGTCGGCACAGGTTTGATCCACTGCCAGGTAACGCCCAATGCGAGGCAGCTTCGGAGGCGTATCATGCCAGGCATCAAAATCGTGACAAACAAAGATGCCAGGCGTCGTGGGGAAATACAGCATGGCCGCTAACGTCTGCAGCGTATGGTGACCATGAATGATGTCAGGCGTTTCACTTATCTTGTCGAGCGTGGCCACGATAGGAACGGAATTCCGAGCCAGCTCTTTCGCCAGCGGACCTTGGTCGGGGCTATACACAATCGGCGAGTGGCCGCTGCGGATCAGCGCTCGCGCCAGATCATGGACATACATTTCTGTCCCTGACCGACCAATCATTTGCGTATTGGTGATGAGTATCTTAAGTCCGTTCATTCTCACCTACATGCCCTCGGTAATCCAAGCTTAACCGATCACCGACATCGAATCTTCCCTCAGCAGTTTCGCCGCTAGTGGGGCAAAGTGCTCGTGGAACGTAATCGCTTGCTGCGATCTGCCTGACGCTACCCGCAAATGCCCACGCTGATCGTAGGTCGCCCAATCACCGACCTTAGGTGGTTCACCAAAGGTTCGCGTCACCGAAGTCCAGCGATAATATTCCGTCTGATATTCCTTCTCTCCCCAGTCCTTCACGACACTCTGCAACTCATCGTTCACCCCTTGGGTAATGCCGCTGAAAAAACCGTTCATGTCCCCCAGAAACTGACGCTTGCAAGCAATCTCGTCGTCGGTCAGTCGCACGGCCGGCCAATCTTGAGTCTGGCGTTTCTGCCAAGGAACCGTTTGCAGTCCAATGCCATGCTCTGCCAGCGAAATGGGTGGGCTATCCGAAGGCTGACACTGCACCGCCGAGGTCACCAGCAACGGCACAAGATCGTGGGCCGAGTTGTACCACTCGAATGCGTCCGTAAAAACGATCCCAGGCTGAAGCGCCCCCAGCCAATCGGCAATCGCATCGCGCTGCGTCACAAACCAGTCGTCATCCTGGGCAAGATAACGCTCGTAGATTTCCGATTCCGAAATGGAACCGAACGTAACCGTTCCTCGAAAGCCAATCGCCGCTAGTTTTTCCCGAAACGCGTCTGCAAACCCATCCCCACCAAAGATACCTGGCGAAAGATAATACAGATTCGGTTGCAGTCGCAGCACTGCCGCAAAGGTAAACCATTCGTGAGCCGGATGCGCGAAGACCATCCCCGTGGGGCGTCCGGAAGGTGCTAGCAGATTTTCACCATCCATGCTTTCCCTGCCTTTGCCGCGTACCAATGATTTGCCTGCCGAAACATCCTTAAACTCAGGTTGACCTTTATAAGCATTTTGAGGGATAAGAAACAGAGACATATTCCGTAGCAATTCATCCCGATAACGCCTGATGCCCCTTACCCACGACCCCATGATTAGCCCCTTGGCGCAAATCGCAGACGACGTCGTCATCGGCGAAGGCTGTCGCATTGCCCCAGGCGTCGTCGTTGGCTCTGCCACCAAGCTGGCCGATGGCGTCAAGCTGGAACAAGGCGTCCGACTGGGCGAGAACAACGAGCTTGGTGTCGGCACGGTAATCAAGTCCGGCACGCAGATTGGCAGCGACAATCAAATCGCTGAATACTGCATCGTGGGGGGCGATCCCTTGATCGCAAAACCAACCGCATCGCAGGGCCGACTTTGCATTGGCGATCGGAACGTCATCCGAGAGTTCGCCACCATCCAGGTCGGCACAGGCATTGATGGTGTTACCTGCATCGGTAACGACAACTTCATCATGCCCAACGTCCAGATCGGTCACGACTCGCGTATCGGCAACCAGACCACGCTCACCAACAAGTCCTCGCTGTGCGGACACGTGACGATCGAAGACCAGGCAGTCCTGGGACTGGGGGTCACCATCCACCAGCGCTGCAGGATCGGCCGCCTGGCGATGGTCGGCGCGACAGCCTACGTCTCGCGCGATGTGATGCCCTTCGTCCTGGTCGACGGCCGCAGCGGCAGCATTGTCGGCCTGAACAAAGTCGGCCTCCGCCGACGCGGCATCTCCCAAGCGGTGATCTCAGAACTCAAAAGCGCCTACCGAGTCTTCTTTCGCCAATCGCTCTTACGCGAAGAAATCATCGCCCACCTAAAAAAACACCCCTGCCCCGAAGTCCAGGAGATGCTCTCGTTCCTGATGACTAGTAGCCGGGGTATCGAGCAGGCACGGAAGTAACTGGCGATCCAAGATCCGCCAATGCCAAATAGCCCCTAGGTACCAAATGCTTGCATGGATCTTATATGTCTGGGATTATAAGATTCATAAACAAGATCGCGGATGGTAGACTCCGTCGATCGCTTTTCTTGGGAGTAGTCGGATGCATACAAGCTTTGGTCTCACGCTGGTCGTGAATCACGCGTGCAATCTGCGCTGCTCGTATTGCTACACCGGCGAGAAGATCCGGCGTCCTCTGCCGCTGCAGATGGGATGCAAGGCCATCGACCGGGCAATTCGTTCCCTGCGGCCTGAGGGGGCGCTCGAATTGTCGTTCTTCGGTGGCGAGCCACTGATCGAAGCGGAGTTGGTGCTCGACCTGGTGAACTACGCTCGCTCCACTGCCAGCCGTCAGGGTGTCCGCTTGGCGCTAAGCATGACGACCAACGGAACGATTGACTCGCCTGCGGCATGGTCGGTCATGACACTGCCGGAACTCGAATTGGCAATCAGCCATGACGGGTTGCCAGGCGTACATGATGGGCAACGCGCTACGGTCGACGGCCTGCCCAGTTCGGCTCGAGTCCAAAATACAATGACGCGGTTGATCGATGCCGGAAGAGAATTCCGTGTCGTGATGGTGGTCCAGCCATTTAATGTTGATACACTGCCCGATGGCATGGAGTATCTAAACTCACTTGGCGTGCGACGATTCGATCCGTCACTCAATCTTTGGACAACCTGGAACCAGTCTGACGGCGAACGTTTGAAGGTATCGATTCGCCGTGCCGCAGATTTCTGGGGAGAGCGACTGCCTGAATGCAGCGTAAGCTGGTTCGATGAAAAGACCGCACGAGCGACAGGAATTCCCATAACGAAAACGGCAAGGTGCGGTTTTGGCCACGGCGAGATCGCGGTAACGCCGGCGGGAAATCTTTATCCGTGTGAACGCCTGGTTGGTGCTGACGAGCCTGATAATCCGATGCGTCTACCAGGCAACGTGTTGGATGGCGATGACTTCCTTACGGCTGCGTCACTTCCCGATATATGGTCGGATGATTGCGCCCCATGTAATCTGAGATCACTATGTAATACCAAAATCTGTCGCTGCAGCAATTACATCCGGACAGGCGATGTAAACCGCCCCGATGGACTTCTCTGTTTGCTGGATCAAGCTTGCTACCAGGAAACCATCCGCGTCCTGGAGTCGCGATTCCTCTCCTCGAACTAAGGTGCCCTATGGACGAACCTCCCAAACCCGACGAATCGTTGGCAGATGTACCGCCGACCCCTGTCACTGCGCCACCAACGCATACGCCCAGCAATTTTGGTATGAACGGGTTAGTACTGGCGGCGGCGAGCGTAGGAGCAGTTTTTCTCATCGGGGGAACGATGACTCCGTGCGTGGGAGCGACACGTTCCGCCAAATTACAGTGGCAAGAGCGAAATGCACAAATCGAACAAGCCGAACACGATGCCAGAGCCAGAGAATCCCAGCAAGAGTAACGCACCGCTTCGCAGTCGCCTTGCTTCAATTGTTCGCGGATGCCCACGCTGGATCGAGCGCGGCTTGGCCGTGTTCGGGGCGATAGTCGCTATCTACTGGCTAACCATGGACCTCTCCGTCGTCATTTCCCCCTCGATGCAACCGACTCTCATGGGAACCGACCCCGACAACGGCGATCGCGTGATCACCGAGAAAGTAACTCGTTGGTATCGTTCGCCGCGCCGCTGGGAAGTCATCACATTCATTAACGATTCCGGCGATAAGTTAATGAAACGTGTCGCAGGTCTTCCAGGCGAAAACATTCAAATGCTTCCCGATGGCGAATTACTCATTGATGGCCAGCCGGTCGAATGCCCCGAGTCGCTCGACCTCAAATACTTGAGATTCGGCAATTTAATGGAAGGCAAGCCAGTCTCGTGCGGTGATGGTTATTATGTCCTGGGGGACGATCTCAAAGATTCCGACGACAGCCGTTTCAACGGCCCGGTACCTGCCCATAGAATCATGGGCCGCGCCTGGCTGATTGTCTGGCCGATGTCGCGTGTGGGCTGGGTGCACTAACCTACGATGGAATGGCCCTAGACAACGAGACTGCGTGCTACGCAGATCCCTAATCTGCTTGCCACCCACTCTGCGTGGCCCACTCGCTTGCCGCGTAATAGACCGTATCCATGTACGGGTCTTTGATCGCGTAGTAGGCGTCTTCATCGTGGGGAAACTTCCGAGCTAGTTCCTTTTTAATCTGGGCATACGCGTCACAAATGGCCGGGTGGGCCACGAGATAGTCCCTGAAAAGGAGCGCGTAGCGTTGATTGAGCCGACCTATCTCGCGCACATGAACATGAACAGGCCGCTCCCCTGGCCCCTGCTTAAAGAACATCTTACTGAGTTCAGGCGAGTCCGGGGCAACACCCACCAGCAGGTCGTGGGTGATCTTGGGCCGATGAACGAAGCCGCACGACTGCATCCACTGTGGCAAGCCCCCCAGGCTAAGATCCGCGACCGTTACCTGAATATCGATAACGTCCTTCGCCGCCAGCCCAGGCACCGAGGTCGACCCGATATGATCGACCCTCACAGCCGTGTCCGATAACACCGCTTTCAACCGCTCGGCCAGCTGAAGAAACTCTGTCGGCCACTGGGGGTTGGGGTCAACGATTTCGATCATGGTCTGTTGTCCCTATCACCAGAAGAAGAAACGGCGTTAAGTTTCATTGCTTGTATCAGGGATTGCTCTCTCCGGTCTTCCGGCAACGTGGCCGTGGCGAAGTTAGGGGCACGGTTCGATTGGGCTGCGTTCGCAACTCGGAACGATGCTTATATGAATGCAGCGTCCCAGCTTGTTGGCACTGCCCACAAGCACGACCTGGGGGCGTGCGATTCAAAGCATGGTTCCGCAATACTTGCAGTACTGGGCATCTTTGTCGTGCCCTTCGGCCATGCAGTTTTCGCAGACTCTTACTGTGATATTTTTCTTAGCGGCCTGGGCGAATTCCGCCGAAACAATCCCCGTCGGCACAATAATCATGCAGTAGCCCAACAGCATCATGCACGCCGCGAGTGCTTTGCCCACCGCGGTTACCGGCGAGACATCACCATAACCGACCGTGGTCATCGTGACGACCGCCCAGTACATGCTCTCAGGAATCGAGTCGAATCCACTGGACGTCGCTTCCCCGCTGTCGTCCATTCGACCTCCTTCAATCAGGTGCATCGCCGAACCGACAATGACCACTGAAATTACCACAAACGACAGAAACACGGCCACCTTGGCCCGGGCCGCCCAAATCGCATTGCGCAACGCTTCGGCTTCAGAAAGCATGTGGGCCAGCTTGAAGATTCGGAATGCCCGCAATAGGCGAAGTGCCCGGATCGTCGTCAGCCGCTGCGTTCCGGCACCGGAAGTAATCGGAAGAGCGATCAGATAAGTCGGCAAAATGGCCAGCAGATCAACAATGCCGTAGAAACTGAACACGTACCGGAGCGGACGGCGGGCACAAGCGATCCGCACAGCATACTCCACCGTGAATAGAATCGTGAAAAACCACTCGGCTCGAACCAACAGAGCCCCATGCCGCAGCCGGATCGACTCAACACTCTCCAGCATCACGACCAGCACGCTAAGGAAGATCGCAATGAGCAGCAAAACATCAAATAAGACACCGGCCGGGGAATCGGCTTCGAAAACAACTTCATAAACTCGCTGCCGCCACGAGCGATCGTCTTCTGGCAGGCGGCTCTCGACGTTGGTTCCCAATTCCATTCCCCCTAAGACCTGATCCCACCTCCTCGATTTCCCCAGGAGCGAGAAACTCAGGCCGCATAATCGAGAATCTAAGTTACTCAGGCTTGAATGCCGGCCGTGATCAACTCGTCGGCCCCGTGGCACGGTCAAGTCCCCAGATGCTCGACTTCTCAACGTGTGGCACAACGGCCGTCAGCAGTGCGAATGACCGATTGACTCAGCCTAACATAATAGAAGCGTCTAGCGATTTGAATTTAGAACCCGTTTGTCAGCATGCGAAAACGTGAGCCTCAACGGCTTCCCCCGTCTCTCCCCCATCATTCTGGCCGGAAACTATATCGGCTGGGTGCACCATCCAGCCATAAAACTTCCGCGTTCCACAGGAAGAAAATATGATCGCCAGCGCCACTCTATCGTTGGCACTTTACCATGCTGCAAACGCAAAAAGTGCCACAAGCATACTGAATGCAATGGCCAGCATGGCTGCGGTGCTGCCACACCCACTACCAGTTGTGACTATCGGTAAGTCGGCCACATTCCACGTAAAGTCCGGGTCCAACGAACCATCGTTTAGGTATGTTTTCAGAATCTTTATAGCAGCTGCGCGATCGACGCGACCTGCCGGCTGCTGTGCGGCAGGCTTTTTGAGATCGAGATAGAGAACGAGTGCCGAGCCGCCGGTAACCGTTTCTTGTACGGCATGCTTCGCGTCTTGAAAGACAGCGACCCCCAGAATGCTCTTTTTCTCAAACAGACGTTCAAGATCCGCTTCCGTAGCCGGATCAATCTTCTCTTCACCAACTTCGATGTAGGCCATGCCGTTGTAACTCAACTTTACTGGCAAACGTGTGATTCTCCGAATCGAACGCCCTGAGGATACCAGAAGTCCTCCGCACATCAATCTCACGCTAGGTGGTACCGGCCAGCGATGCTACCTCCGTATGCCACTAGCGTCCTGCCAGTACCAATCAGATCCCAGGCTGCCAATTAGATCCTGTCCTAACTTATAGATACCCCATACCAGCGGGCATCTACAAGCTTACCCAACCAGGCAAATTGTCCTCGGCTTGCTATCCGGTTTCGATCAAGTCGAGAGCTGCAATAAAACTGGCCAAGTCCTCCAACCAACGCTCTTGGCTTCGATTGACGCGGCTGAAGTAAAGTTCAATCGGTCGCCCCCGCACCCCGCACGCGTAGCTTTCGTCTAGGTCGATATTCTCGCCCACCCCATCGAAACCAGGAAAGTCGAGCAAGATGGCAGGGCTATTGTCGAATCGACGAATCTCCCAGACCGCCGCGCCCGGCACATCAAGCGTTTCGGAACTGCGTCGATGTTCGACAACCTTCCATCCGCGTTGAACTAGCTGGCCGTAGAGGTCTTGAAGATGAGATTGGGACATGATTCATCTTGGTACATAACGACGGAGGTAACGGTGCTGCCGTCAAAACTCGAATGTTTCCAAACCCGCGTAATCGGCGGTTCCCTTTCACCGCATTTTTTTGCCGCTTTTACAGGCAAGTCGGCAAGCGAGGACGGCTGAGTGCCACGCAACGCTGGTAACAATTTCTCCCGGCGCAAAAAATAAGTCTTGATGCGGAAGGCGGTTGGGCCTTCAATGCTCGTCGCCAAACCAACAATACTTCCAAGAAGGAACTTGGAATGTCGCATCAAGACA
>NZ_PUIA01000002.1 GCF_002967715.1 Blastopirellula marina | reverse complement strand
CGCCAAACGCAAGCTCGATTGGAGTAACCTCACGAATCGCCGCCGGATGGAGATAGTTTTCCAGGCTTCGCTTACTCGTAAGCACAGCCCGGCATTGTGGCCGCTGATTGATGACCTCGGCCAATTCCTGCCGCTGTCCCGTTTCGGGCGGAACCTCGTGGTCGAGCAAGAAGAACTCCGGCTTGCCAAGGGAAGCGAACCGATAGGTCCAGCTGGGCAAGTTGCTGCCCCCGAAGGGGACAAACACCAATTGTCCTTGCTGTTCCATTTCTGCCAGATTCGGCAGGTCTGGATCGTGCGCATGCAGCGTCAACGAAATCCGGCTGAGGAACTCAATGTCGTTCGTTCCCTCGACAATCACCATAACGCGTGCCAGGTCGATCGTTCCGTGAGGGGGAGTTTCGGGTATGGGATCCATAGGCAGTTATTCCTTCTGTTCGATTTGATTTTGTTGCGTGATTTCCGTGACGTGGAACTCGGCTGTAAGAGTCTCGGAGGTTTGTTGTCCCAAGGCGGCTTCTAAGAAGCGGCTTGCCTCGCGACACTCTGTCCCCTGAAAGCCCCGCGTCTCGAGGCGTAACTGTCCTGTGGGACTGACAATGATCTCAATAGTTTTCAATACTGACCTCCTACCTGTATGGTCAACTTGATGCTTCCATCTGGCAGCGATTGCTCGGTCGTTGTGTAGCCCTTCGTTCGAGCTTCAAGAACGGCCTTCGTGACTCCATACATCTGGACGAGGCGATTCATTTCTTTTGCGTCACCCCATCGACCTTCATAATTGTCGAAGTGAATCTCACCTGATGGAAGATCACAAACAACTGGGTATCGCCAGTTAGGCAAACCAATGGCGTGCCCTTTGACTTCGGTACTGAAAAGACGAACTGTTTCGAGAACAGGAGCGTTGAGCGAAAGACGCTGACAGGCTTGCCGCAACGCTACCAAATCACGGATTTCTGTCTTGATTTGGACTGTGTGTGACATAGATCCTCCGATTGAATGACTGCGGTTGACAATTCATCGATTGCTAAGGGAGCCCTCAAGTATCTTGACGCGTTTTCATTGGAAATTTAGATCGTCTCATTTTCCTTTCCGAATCTGATTCGCTAACCAGCTTGTTCACAACTGCTTTAGCGATCATTTCTAGTATGGAATGAAGAGGAGTCTCCGGCCTGACTGGAACTTGCTGCCGATCATCGGCTGTTAACTCTTCTCGATCGTTCATAAGCTTGTCTGCCTCCGAATGCGCATAAAAAAAGCCCTGAACCAGAGTTCAGGGCGAAGGGTAAGGCAAATTTGAATATTCTCGTAATTTACAATGCTGGACGGATATAGCCTTCGAGCATCTTAAACTGATAACGTTTGTTCTTATGCCGTCGCAACTTGGAGTAGTTGGCAGGCAGATCAAGCAAGACCTGATAAGGATCGTCAATCCCCTGCTCTTCCATTTGACGATGCAGGCACATTGCACGCTGAACGGCGGGAAGCGTTGGTTTTTCATCAATCGCTTCGCAAATCTCCCTTTGGGTCAGCCCCTGGGCGGTCAACCGTGCTGCTTCCAAGCGAATGCGACACCGCTGGGGAACCTCGAAAGGGCTGACTGTCAAATCGTAAGTCAACAGTTCACTTAGCTGCGGAACCTGCAAGGAATCAGGGGCGATCCCTCCCAAGTTCATGCTAACCTTCACGCGGGGTACCGGATGCCCACCATCGCAGGAACGAACTAGGTAGACATAGATATCTGGGATTATGGCCCGGAACAGATCCCCAAACTCGGGACTTACCACGGCAAGCGATTGAAACTGTTCTTCAAAAAGGAAATGCATTTCATTCACACTTGCCGGGAGTTGCAATTGACTAGAGCGACTTCGGTCGAGTCGAGACCTTTCGTTGTGTAACTGTCGCTCTTGTGCCTCCAACTCGTCCAACTGCTCGATGATCAAAGCCCGAGAACCAAACTCCTTAATGGCATCAAGGATATTTTGCTTCGCTCGGGCCAATTCGCGATCTCGCCGTTGCAGTTCTCGCTGACGTTCATCCCAAGCTCCAGAGACCTCCGCCAGTGCTCCAGAAACGAGCATCTTAAATTGCTCGTCAAACGAGTCTAAGGCATAGAGCCTTTGTTGAACCTCCTGGACCAGGAGCTCTACCAGACGCGGCCCATCGACACCGATCGAATTCCAGCATTTCCATTCACGTGCACCGGAACACATCAGTTTGTCTTTCATTCCGTTTCCGCCCCAGACCAATTGTCGGCCGCAATACCAACAGCGGGCATGCTGGCCTGGGAAGCGAGTCCGCTTTTTCGGTACGCGGTAGAGCGGATCGTTACCATTGACTTTTTTACGACCGCAGTTCTTATTCGCTTCGTCAAGCCCAGCATTCAGGTCATCGAATTTTTGAATATTGAGATGCGCCAGATGCGGGTAACTTACATATTTCGGACCGTCAGGATTCGGGATGGACACGCGACGACCGCGCTCATGCTTTTTATCAGTATGCATCCTCCCTCGGGCCGGCATGCCTTTAAGCATTGGATTACGATAATAGCGGCGTACCATTTTGCCGTCCCAGTCAGGTTTGCGACAATACTTGCCGACGGGAAACCTCTCCTCGTTGAAGAGGTCCGCGACCTGCGAACAATTCATTGAGGTAAGTAGAATATCCGCACCTGCTTCGATCGTCGGTGTCCACTGATCGAGTTTCCGCCAATCATCGAATGTCTTGGCTCCCTCGGGCTTCTCATAGCCAGCAGTCTCTGTTGGCGTCGCCCCTATTCCCTTAACGAAGCGATTCATCAATTTCAGCTTCAGTCGCCTCGATGTATGGGAGTTGTGCCCAACATGGTCGCGGCACGCCGCGAGGAGATCTTCTTCCCATGTCTCATCGTTGGTGTCTAAGCAATCGTTTGGCGCGATGCAACGCGTGCCATGGTCCACTGCTATTCCCCACAGCTTTACCGCTTCGGCTCCTCGCACAAGCCTGCCGACATCCTCCATGATCAAAAGATCGTACCTTCTTGTACGCAGCTTTTTTGCGATCTCAGCCAGTTCGGGCCGATCAAGGCTTTCGCCCTTCCCTTTCGTCGCGATGGTGTCGTATTCAACATCACCCTGATACAAATACGCCACTTCATCTTTGGCGTGGTCAACCTGATCTTCCAGGCTGACCTCCTTTTGAGAAGGACATCCGCTGATTCGCGCGACCGCCAATGTGATCAATTGATACCCGTTGCGAGGTTTGAGCTCGCGCTGACGCTTTCGATTCATGTCGAAAACCTCCATTCATAGGAGGCTTTCATAGTCGCCGATGGCCACCCTCAATACAGCGGAGAATGCGATACTCTCCGCGAAATCAGGCGCTCAGTCGTTTGTCTCGGAGAGACAAATAACTTGACAACAGGTGAGAATGCGCGACAACGGTCGACTACGAGTGGCGAGACGTAAATCTCAACTACGCCAGCACTTACAACTGTAACTCTTTGACTCGCAAGGGGTTACAAAAATGCCTGCTTAGTCTCCCGTTCTCTCCGTTTTTCAAAAATGGCTCTTCATAACCCCTTGGAAAACAAGACGTTATGAAGAGCCTTATTTTTTGTCCCAGTCGATTGGGACAAAATTGGGACAAAAACGGAGAAAACCGAGCTCATTATTCTCGTTATCCGTTGCCATTTCTGTCCCAAAGATCTCGCCATCTTTTGAGATCTGTTCCAAGACATCACATCCGCACTAGGCGGACGTAAACTGGATCGACTTCATCCGCTCTTGGTTGGCATCGTCGAATTGGTGCCGGTAGAGCGCCACCATTTCCGAGTCCTGATGCCCGACCCAATCCTTGATCTGCCCTTCTGACGCTCCTGCGGCTGAGCACTGGCTCACAAAATAATGCCGAAAGCTGTGGAAGCGACCATGAATAAAGCCAATGTCCCCCTCTTGAGTTGGAAAGCGTTCCACCAAAGGTTCGAGCACATCCCGCTTGAGGATCACGCGAGCCGTATCGGCCTTGAGTCGCCCTCCCCTGGGACCATGAAATACGAAGCCATCGCGGTGCCGAGGTAACTGTTTTAAGATTTCCTGTAGCTCAGGATGGATTGGTACACTCCTCGCCCGCTTGCCCTTCGTCTGGCGGGCCGATTTCATTTTCGCTTTCCGTTGACTGGCCCCTTCGTCAGCGATCTTGATCATGGGTCTTGGCTCCCACTCAATGTCAGAATGTCGTAGCTGAATCGCCTCTCCAATCCTCATCCCAGTCATGGCGAGTGTCGCGAGCAGAGGGTACATCCATTCCAATTCAGATGTGGCCTGGCACAGCTTGAGAATCGCCTCGACCTCCTCCCGCGAATAGCAGTAGGTATCGGTCCCCGTCAACTTCTTGAGACCTAGCTTCATCCGCTGCTCTTCCGGAAGGCGTTTTTCATCGATGAACCAGTGGACGATATGCTGGATTAAGTGCAACTCCAGGGAAAGCGTTCGCTGGGCGTAGTCCAGACTATTGAGGTGGCGCCCATACGCCTCGACGATCGTCTTGGTGACCGCACGCCACACAAGGATGTTCCGCTCGTGACAGAACTGCGTGAATTTGTCTCCTACGGCGCGATATCGTTTGACCGTATTCTCAGACTTGCCCCCCATGACTCGGGGGCGTTTGCAGTGCTCGAGATACTCCTTCCAGCCAGCTTCGATCGAAATCTCTGGGGTTGTAGCCTGGGGAGCGGGCTCGGCAATAAAACCGTTTGCCAAGGCCATACGATGGTCGAGCAGTTTTAATCGCCCCGTGGCCTCCGACTTAATGCGCGTGGCCAAAGAGTGTTTCCCCAGATCAGGCTGATTCGAGCGACCGTCCGCGTAGTACACGCCGTCCCGCTGAAACAATCGCCACTGGAAATGGGGAGTCCATCCCTGGTGGGGCTTAGCCATTCGAACCTCCTAGTGGATTCCCACGTTAAGACATCCACTTCGGAGTTCGCCCCGCTTGGGGCGTAGAACGCTCCGAAGCGGGAGAAGTAGACTCCGACGCCTGAATGGCATCGGCTGGAAAGAACAGGCGGCCATTCTTGCCGCCTGGCTGATAGTAGGGGATTTTCCCCTGTCGAGCCCATCGCCGTAAGGTGACGACAGGAACATTGGCCGACTGGCTCAGTTCCTTGATCGAAACGAGCCTAGACGGGTCAAGATTTTCGGAAGTCATCGTGCAACTCGTGGATACAGGTGATCAACTTGTCACCTTCTCCCTGTTGCAAAATAGTGCGCGCGTTATTTATTTGGCTTTTCAGAATGGCCGCTAGGACCTGGGATGTCGAGGTGTCTGCGATAGACTTCGATTACTTCCGTGTACTCGGGGGTGGCTGTTAGGCCAAATTTTTGCAGGATTTCCTGATTGCTTTTTCCACGCTTTATTAGATCCGCCATATCGGCCCTAAATATGCTTCGTTCGGTTGCCGATACTGAGTCCCTGCTTTCTGCGCGATTTGCGACGAAGTCTTCCCGTTCACCTGAATCTAAAACGGAGCTTGGCACATCGCGTGGCGTTGGTGAAACTTGTGGGCGGGCACGCGTCACTCGACCAATAACACGGCAAGTTGCTTCCGAAACCTTGCTGAATTGCATGAAGCGAAACCACATCTCGGGAGAATACGCGTGTCCCGTGATGAGCTCAAAGGCACTGCGATATTGCTGAGCTATGGTCGTCAAATTGTCGCCGGTTACTTTTGCAACCTCCTTGAAGGTCAACTCTTTTGTGTTGTCATAGTCTCCGTTGGTCCACCCCTTGAAATGCCCCAAAAACCTGGCCCACCGTTATGAGAGTTCGGATTGGGTATGAACCGCTCCCCTTTTCTGTACCAGCTCAAGTGAGAAAATCCAGGATCTTCATCTGGCCAGGCTAGCCTGGCCAGATGAAGCGAATTCCCTGGGGGCCAGGTTGCCCAGGGCGCTGTGTGGTCGAT
>NZ_PUIA01000001.1 GCF_002967715.1 Blastopirellula marina | reverse complement strand
TAAGATACCTGCCTGTGTGTACTCATGTACAGGCTTGTTGGCGTGATTTTGGGAAGTTTTTATTTGGGGGAAAACGGGCGAGAAAGTCGGTTTGTAACTAGAAAAGAGGACGCGCGATGAGGAAGGAGTTTAACCGCAGATTACGCGGATGGTCTTTCTCTTGAAATGTGAGAGAGCGGGTACCTGGTTCGCACGCCCAAGCGGACTTGGGCGTGGCACCCGGATGATTTTTCGAATTGTTCCGTTGGTACTTGGTTCGCTGGTGTGCCACTGTCCTCTGGCCAGTGCGTCATGGGTACACGGTTACCATTCTCGATCAAGCTATAAGAGCACTGGCCAGAGGACAGTGGCACACGGAAGACTTTCGCTTGCCGTCTTCTTATCAGCGTAATCCGCGGTTCTCTTCCGAGCAGATCGAGCGACTTACCATCGCCCGCCTACAGATACATCCCCATGAAGCCTTCGTCCGATTCGCTTTCGGCTTTGATCTTGGCGATTCGTTCTTCGGTTTTCTTCAGGTCGCCGGCTTGGATGTAATGGTCGAATTCGACGGCGACACTGCGCTGGACGGTTTCCTGGAACCAGTGGACGATTGGTTCGGAAAGCCAGGTGCATGTTTCTTTGACTAGTTCCACTTCCAGATCGCTGCCGCGGGTGGTCATGTCGTCGGCGTCGGTCATGACGGTGCCGTGGAACTTGAACTGAATCATGCCGTCGACCGGGTGATTCAGCAGGTGGTAGGTGCACTTGGCGTTGTGCAGGTAGTACGTGTTGTGCGAACCATGCTTCTCCATAGCCGCTTTCACCCGCAGACAATGCTCCTGAAACTTCGGCGAGGCATCCATCGGAATATCGAGCCGATCGATGCTGCGCAGTGGAAGACAGTCGAATTGAATTTCTACCCAGCGGTCCATGAGCGCTCCTTCGGAGCTTTGGTTGGAAGTTTTCATTGTTCAGTTTTCAGTGAGGAGATCAGCTTCGAGACCGATTGGCCACGGCAAGCGAAGACACGGTTCATGGTCGAACGCGTCTCTTACTGAAAACTGAACCACTTCACACTGAAAACTCGCGACGCGGCTTAGTCTACCACAGAAGTGACTTCCGTCGCAGCGGTTGGCGTGGGAGCTTCCAGACGCCAGCTTCCCACAAACCATCCTGGCGTGACGGCCAGGGACGAAATGCGGAGGGTACCGGCCTTTTCCCACTGGCCTTCGAGCTTGATCCCTTCGCCAACGATCTCCTGTTTGAAGACTGCTTCAAACTTCTTTCGCAGGAAGGTCTTGGCAGTCAGATCGAGTGGGCCCAGGCGTTCCTGGGTGGGGAAATCGACCACGACGTCGCCGGTTCGCGTCAGCAGGGTACCGCTTTCCCCTTTTTCGATCTTGTAATCGGCGCTGATGGCGATGGTGCGATTCACTTCGTTGTCGCCGCGGGTAAACTGCCGCCCGCGGATGCCGATCTTGACGGTGTCGTTATCGAAGACAACCTGAATCGGGCTCTTGTAGTCGAACGTGATCGACCAGGGATCGGTATCCGGCGTGATCTGCAGTTCTTCGGGAATCTCGGCACCCCGTTCTTTGAGCAGTTCAACTAACTTCTCGTCGGTCAGCTTCACACCGGCCAGAAACGTTTCGCCGTAGTTGTTGACGATCGACTCGTGCAGTTTCAGCGTCAGGTCGGCCTCTTTGTCCTCGGTAGCCGGAGCAGGACCAGGGGCGGCCAACTGCGACTGGCTGGCTTGCATCACTTCCAGATTCAGATGGTCGGTGGTGGTCGAAACGTTGATTGCGTCGGGGAATTCATCGCGACCGATCAGCGGGCGGTATAGCTTTTCCTTCAGCCGATTGTTGGCATCGGCGACGAGATCTTTCGTTTCGTTATCGAAGCGATTCTGAATCCGAAATTCGGTACGATCGGAAGCGATCGCTTCGGCCTGCGATTTCTGCTGATAAGCCCTTTTCGTCGCAATCTTCTGCACCAGCTTCATCTTGGCGCAAATCGCGTTGAAGGTCGTGCTGGTGTCGGCATTGGCGACCGACGGATTGGCCGTCAGGCCGTCTTTGTCGACGCTTAGCAGCTTGGAAGCCCCGATGGTGCTGAAGCCGGTCGAGTAGATCGTCGCAGGTCCGTTCACGCCGACATTGTCGGACGAGACGGTACCGGTCAGCGAGAGCTCGATGAGCCCTTTGGTCTTGCTGGGCACCAGGTTCACGTCGACATCACCCACCATGTGTGCCGTTCCCCGGACGTTCGTACCGAGGATGATTTCGTGCACAGGGTTCACCTGATCGACTGGGCGACGGATACCACCGGCGATCAATTCACGGGAAACCGAAGCATAGAGGTTGGGCTGATCCAATTTATTTCGGATCGTTTTGACGGAAGAGGGCACCTGGTTGCCTTGTTCGAGCCAGCCGAGAATCGCGCCGATCGCGCGGGCATCGTCTCCGGTGGCCATGTTCGAATAGCGTTTTACCGCATCAGCAAGCGATTTTATCTGCATATCGAACAGTTGCTTGTATTTATCGACCTGCGAGAAATAGGCCAGGTTGATGTACGTGCGCAGGGCCTGACGGGCCTCGATCACTTGCCGCTTGTCAAGGCCCGCATACGACCCCTTAAATTTCAGGTAGATTTCTTCCAAGGTTCGCATGTCCGGTTTTTCGGCCGACAGCTGAGCCTGCAGGTCATCCCAGCGCAGATAGTCTTTCCAAGCTTTTTCGTTCTCGGACGAACCATTGGAAAGCAAGCGTTGCAGCGAGTTGAGTTTGGCTTGCAGCGTAGATTTAGCCGCAGCGACATCCTCGGAAGTAACCGGCTTGAAGCCTGACTTTGCGTTTTCGATCGACTGGGTCAAATCACCAGCAGGAGTCGGCTCTTGAGCCAGGACATTGCCTGTGAGAATGAGAAATCCTGAAGCCAGGATCACAAAACTGTGCGCCGCCGTACGCCGTAGATTCCAAATCATGATGTTCCTCATCCGTGGGGGAAGGGGCTGAATACGGTTTGTGAGGTTTAGGCAGCCCACAAGATATACCGATTAGGTGATCTCGTGAAGCTTTCATCGCCAGCATTCTCTCGAAAAGCCGCCTAATACACAAACAATTCCAAGACCACATCCTTTTTCTATAATTCGCCATTTACCCATTTTAACGTCACAGCAAAGATCTGAGGAAATTCCATCTCTCAGGTGTCCATGACGGTACTAGTAGATTGACTGCTACAACTGACCCACTTACCTTTACGTAAACAACTTGACCGGTATATCCAGCTTTTTCTGCCTAAATGCTGGAAGCTTTACCATCGATATCGCTCCCTTTAACCTCCCCCGATCTCCATGAACAATTCACTTCGCTCACTTTGCCTGCTGGCCAGTCTCTTGCTGCTTGCGAGCTGGAACGGTACCGCAACAGCGGAAACCTCGGAACTGCAATGGCACGACGATTATTCGAGTGCCGTGAAAGCTGCTTCGGCAGATAAGAAGATGTTATTCATCGTCTTCAGCGATGAATCGAACGCGGCCACGCGCTTTGAAAACGAAGTCCTCACCGATCGTCGCGTCAGCCAACTGCTGGAAAACTACGTCGTGGCGAAGCTTTCCGTGGATGCCAACGTGAAGGTCGATGGCAAGCCAACGCGTGTCTTGAATCATGGTGCGTTCAGCTACATGTACGGAAGTGCCGGGATCGCAATCATCGATTACACGAACAACGACCCTTCGCAGTACGGACAGGTGGTCAGCCAGTTCAACTTCCGTTCGGCCCAGGGACGTACCGTGCAAGAGATGGAAGTCATTCTGACTTTGCCTCCTGGATCGCTGACGCAGCGGACATTGATCTACGCCGTGCGGATGCATCCGGAAAAGCCCAGCAGCACCAAAGGCATCTTCCGCCGACTGCTGGCCCTCGAAACGTTTCGACATAGTCGCAACCAGGCCAATATGCAGCTGCAGGGACATCACCAGTGGGAATCGCGGTTCCACCAAATCAAGGCGCAGCTTCCCGGTGGCCTGGTTCCCACCGAAGTTTGTGCCGAAAGCTGGCCAGGTCAGCGACTGGAAGACGCCGCGATCGAATGCGTTCGCAGCTGGCGACACTCGTCGGGCCACTGGTCGGCCGTCAGCGACAGCAATGTTTATTACGGCTACGACATGAAGCGAGGCCGCAACGGTATCTGGTACGCCACGGGTATCTTCGCTCGTAACCGCTAACCAGCTGGGCCGCAGGCCTTTCAATCTGAATAACCACTTCGACCCGTGCAGTTTGCGTAACTGCACGGGTCGCGTTGTTTTTTCTCAACATCGCATGATGAAAAAAAGCCGCATGTTGCCTAACCGCGTGCTAAGTTTTCACGGCTTGTCATTCTGGGCAAGCTGCGTAGGGAACTCCACGTCCCAATTTTGGAAACAGTCATGCGGTGGTCAACTAGCACGAAGCGAACGTTGCTCCTTACGACGCTATGGATTGCGATCGTCAGCTCCGGCTGCGCGCCGCTTCGCGTTCCTCGCATCGATCCAACTGGACAGCGTATCTTCACGCACGACACCACTCCGGTCGAATGCAACCTGGGCTGCTTCAACCAGCAGCCAGCCTTCCGGCAGCCACCTCCCCTTTCCCCCTGCCCTGCTTCCGGCGTCACTCCTTTAACTCCCCTGCCGGCACCGCCCAAGGGCGTTGTCGATACCGAGGCCCTCCAGCTTTCCCCTTCCCGCGTGGTGGCTCCGGTTGGTACCGAAGTCGTTTTGGTGGCCGGACTGAATCGCAAGAAGCACCTGCACGAAGCAGGCCGCCCGGTGAACTGGATTTTGTCGCGTGAAAGCGTCGGCTACATCACCGAAGTAGGCAAGGACTCGAACATGTTCGATCTGGTCTCGAACCGGGACTACGGCGTTCAAGGTCCTGACTTCGCGACCAGCAGCACGCTGCTTTGCGATAAGACCATCGACCGCGGAACCGAGCTTCCCGGCGACGACGTGCGTGTGCTGAAGGGGCAAACCTGGATGTCGATCAGTTCAGCCGCGCCCGGCGTAAGCCGCGTGACGGCGTTGGCCCCGACGTTTGAAAACTGGCCAGCTCGCCAACAGACGGCCACCATCTATTGGGTCGATGCCCAGTGGCAGTTCCCTGCCGCGGTAGTTGTTCCGGCGGGCGATAAGGCCGTTCTCTCCACCACGGTACTCCGACAAACCAATCGCCAACCGGTGGAAGGTTGGAAGGTCCAATACGAGGTCCTCGACGGTCCTGCTTCCGCATTCCTGGTCAATGGACGCCCTGCCGAGCAAGGTGCTCCGATCGAAACGCGTAGCGACTCAAACGGCTTCGCCACGGTCGAGCTCGCGCCATTGACCAATCAGCCAGGGACTGCGCAGGTTCGTGTGACCATCATTCAGCCGAATCTTGATCCCGAGAGCAACGCCGAGAACCTCATGCTCGGTTCAGGCGTGACGACCGTGACCTGGAGTGCTCCGCAGTTGGCAGTCGACATGACCGGTCCGCAGGTTGCCGAGTTCAACGCCCAGGCCGTTTACAATATTAACGTGCAGAACGGCGGCGACGTCGCGGCACGCAATGCTTTGGTCAGCGTGATCCTGCCGGATGGTTTGAAATATGAGTCGAGTGTTCCCGCTGCACAGCAATACGGTAACCGTCTGGAATGGTCGATCGGCGATCTCGAGGCCCGCGGCTTCCGTCAGATTTCGCTGACTACCCGGGTGCAGACATCCGGCACCGTGGAAAACTGCGTGACCGTCACCGCCGAGCCAGGATTGCGTAGCGAAGATTGCACCAGCACCCAGATCTCGGTCGATGCGATCCACCTGGAAATGACCGGCCCTGAAGCGGTCACCGTGGGAGATCCGGTCGAGTACGTAGTGACGATCCGAAATACGGGAGACCGCGCCCTGACGAATATGAAACTGGAAGATGTGTTCGACAACGGTCTGATCTATCCGAATCAACAGAGCCCCATGTATAACGACCTGGGAACGCTGGGTATCGGTCAGGCCAAGACGATTCGTTTGAACTTCCAAACCCAAGTTCCTGGTCGCTTCTGCCACCGGTTGACCGTTTCGGCCGACGGTGTGCAAGGAAAGTCTTCCACGGCATGTGTTTCCGTCAATCCGCCACCACCGGAACCGACCTTCACGCTGGAACTGCGAGCCCCAGCCAGCCGCGAAGTAGGTCAGCCTATCCTGTTCCGTGCAGTGTTAACCAATACAGGTGCGACGCCACTGACCAATGTGGTGGTCGAAGAGCTGATCGATCCTGAGTTCCAGATCACGGGACGCACCGATCCGGCTCGCGACGAACAGAACAAGGTCATCTGGACGTTCCCACGCATCCTGCCCAATCAACAGGCGATCCTGGAAGTTCAATGCCAGGCGAACCGCCCGGTAGGTCAGGCATGCAATCGCATCTCGGCCCGCACCGACGAAGGGGTATCGCAGAACGCTCAGACTTGCACCACGGTCACCCCGTCTAGCCAACCGGCAGCCGAACCGCCACCGGCGGTCGGTCAGAACGGACAACCAGGTGCTGGCGGTAACCAGCCAGTTACCGGCCAGTTGGAAGTAACGATGACCGAACTGCAAGACGGCATCCCAGCCGGCCAGAACGTTCGCTACTACCTGACGATCAAGAACAGCCGAAACGTCGACGACGAGAACGTGCAGATCATGCTGCGGCTGGGCGAAGGAATGCGTTTTTTGCGACTCAACGGGCCGGTGAATCCGCAAGTATCGCAGTCGCCTGATGGGCTGACTGTCGGGGTGCAGCCGCTGCAATACCTCAGGGCCGGTGAATCCGTCAGCTTCCAGGTCGATATCCAGACCGCCACGCCAGGCAAGAAGATCGTCAAGGCAGAAGTTCGCAGCCAACGATCGCCGCAGGGAGTTTCGGTCCAGGAAGATACGACCGTATATTAAAGTAATGCCTCGCTTCGCCCTACTTCATCACGTTACGCCAGAGTGTGCCGAGAAGCCGGATCACTACGACTTGCTTCTCGAAGATGGGGATGTGCTGAAGACCTACACGCTGTGGAGTTTCCCCAGCATGGGCATACCGGCGGTAGCAGTACCCGACTTCGATCACCGGATGATCTACCTCGACTACGAAGGCCCCATCACAGGCAACCGGGGTGAAGTAACCCGGGCCGACGAAGGAACCTTCAGTTGGATCATTCGGCAAAACGAACTTGTCACGGTTCACCTGCAAGGGCAGCGGCTCCAGGGAAGATTAATCCTGGAGATTCAAGATTCCGCCGGCGGCTCTGGCGGTGGGGAAGAAACTGGCGAAGCTTGATCTGCATCGGCCGCTTCGACTTTGAGTTCTTCCTCGCTCTTGATCGTTTCGCCAGAAAGTAAGATCTCGCCATCTTTGAATTCGAGCGCATCGATGCGGATCTCTCCTTCGATCTCTTTACCGGTGCTGGGGATAGTGATCAGAGCAACCGGGTCTCCATCGCGCTGCTGCCAGCGGATCGGAATGTTGGCTTTGGTGGCGTAGGTATCGATTTCAGAAATCAACTGCCCAATCGGAATCGGCAGCGCCCCAGCGGTCACGTTGTGAAGCTGGATCCCCACGACGTTGGGTTCCCCTTCGACCAGGAAGCAGTCGAGCGACACCGCCAGAATCGAATTGAGGGACTGGCCGTTGTACTTGCACCCGACCAGCAGCGCCTTCCCCTTCACAGCGATGCGGGGGTCTTGGATGTGCTCTGGCAGAAGCTCGGGGAACTTCTCTTTCAGGTCGACGGCCAGCCAGCTGTTGATTTGCTTGTCAGTCAGACTGAGCGACCAGGGCCGGGGCTTTTTGACCTGATTGGAAAAGGCAAAGACTTGCTCTTCCAGGACTTCGCCTGTTTCGTGAGCGGTTGTCGGTTCGACGTAAAGGGCTTCGGTGTAGAAGTCAGGCACATGCTGCGTGGCGTTGTAGACCGCCCCGGTCACTGCCGCGATAAGCACTGCCGCACCAACGAACACCACTAAAAACGTTTTCTTCCTCGCCAATTTCGACCTAGCCGTCTGGGAGAATGCCCCACCCCAAATAGGAACCGCCTGGGGGAATGGTAGGAGTTTGCCGCCCAGGCGTCAATTTGGATTGAGCCATCGCTAGCAGCTTTGTTCCAAGCTACGCATCTGACCAAGAGGCTCTCAAGGCCTGGCAGGGCAACCGAAACTCAGCAAATACTGCTTCGGGTGCCCTGCCAGGCCTTGCTTGTTTTTCACTTACTACCAGGTGCTTTCGCCCCTGGCTACATTCGACCGGGCCTCCTGCCCTCAAGAGGACACTCAATCGCGACTTAAACGAATCGCAGCAGGGCGTACTTCTTCTTGCCGCTGCGAAGGACCATGACCGTTTCGCTGGCCAGGTCTTCGGTAGCCAGTTGCCTCTCGCCCTCTTCCACGCGACGATTGTTGACGTAAGCTCCGCCCTGCGAGATGGTTCGACGAGCGTCTCCCTTGCTTTTGCAGAGCCCCGATTCGACCAACGCATCGACGATGTTCAATCCATCATCTGCGGTCAAACGGTCGCGGCTCAACTCTTGGCTGGGAACGTCCGCGAAGATCTCGATGAGCTGCTTATCGCTCAGGTTGTCGATCTCGCCTCCGAAGAAAATCTCGGTGGCTCGCTGGGCACTCGCAACCCCTTCGCTGCCGTGTACCAGTTCGGTGAGGGCCTCGGCCAACCGCTTCTGGCTTTGCCGCTTGTGCGGTTCCTCTTCCCGAGCTTTATCGAGCGATTCGATCTCTTCGCGATCGAGTTCGGTCAGGAAACGCAAGCACTTGCCGGCATCTTCGTCGGCGACGTTGATCCAGTATTGGTAGAACGCGTAAGGACTGGTGCGGTCGGGCGAAAGCCAGATGGCACCTGACTCGGTCTTGCCCATCTTGCTGCCGTCGCTCTTGGTCAAAAGCGGACAGGTCATGCCGAAAAGCTGGGCCGATCGCATGCGGCGTCCCAGGTCGATCCCGGCGGTGATGTTCCCCCACTGATCGCTTCCGCCGATTTGCAGCGTGCAGCCGTGCTTGTCGAACAGGTGCACGAAGTCGTACGCCTGCAGCAGCATGTAGCTGAATTCGGTGTAGCTGAGCCCAGAGTCTTCACGTTCCAGCCGCCCTTTGACCGAGTCTTTCGCCATCATCACGTTGACCGGGAAGTTCTTCCCAATATCGCGGAGGAAGTCGAGGTAGCTGAAGCTTTGCATCCAGTCGAAGTTATTGACCAGCACGGCCCCGCTGCCGGCTTCGTCGAAGTCGAGGAACTGCCGCATCTGGACTTTGATCGCGTCGACGTTGGCCCGCAGTTGTTCGACCGACAGCAAATTGCGTTCGGCGCTCTTCCCGCTGGGGTCGCCGATCATGCCGGTGGCACCACCGACCAGGGCGATCGGTTTGTGGCCGGCGGCTTGAAAGCGGCGCAGCAGCATCAGCGGCAGCATGTGCCCTACGTGCAGGCTCTCGGCCGTCGGATCGAACCCGGCGTAGACGGTCCGCGGCTGCTCATTCAGCCAGGTGCCGAACGAGTCGTCCCCGGTTGTTTGATTGATCAGACCACGCCACGAGAGTTCTGCGAAAATATCGTTCATCTGCCCAGGTTCGCCACCGTTAAGGGTTTGGTTGCCTTGTGAAACCGGCATTCTAAGAAAAATTGCCCTAAGGAACTACGGGACGACACCGAAACTCACCCCCAGGTTCAACTTACGTCAGCCAGAAGCTGCTCGGCCACGACCAGATCGTCCTTGGTGGTGATCTTTAGATTCTTCAGCCCGCCACGCACCACGGAAACTGGGTGGCCAAGCCGCTCGACCAGGCTGGCATCGTCGGTGGCAGGCTCGTTGCCGAACTTTTCGTACGCTTCCAGAATCAGTTGCCGCCGAAAGACCTGCGGAGTTTGCGCTTCCCAGACCCCTTCGCGGGGAACCGTTTCGACGATCTTTCCTTCAATCGAAACACGCTTGAGCGTGCCAGGTACCGGCAACGCGAGAATCGCGGCACCACTTCCGGCGGCCGTGTTAAAGACTGCGTCGATCATCGCGTCGTCGATCCCAGGGCGGGCCGCATCGTGAATGGCGATGAACTCGCCAGGGGAATTTAACGCGCGGATCCCGTTGGCGATCGAATCGGTGCGGGTTTCCCCTCCGAGGGCAATCTGAATACCGAGCTGGTCGCAGACATCGGCGAACTGTTCGCAGAAGTAGACTTCGTCATCGGGAGAGATGACCACCACCACACCACGAACGTCTGGCCTCGTGGCGAACCGCTTGGCGCTGTGCAGCCAGACCGGCTGACCGTGCAGGGGGACGTAGACCTTTTTCAGCTCGCCGCCGCCGAAACGCGTGCTGCGGCCGGCGGCTGGCAGAATGACACTGAAGTGAATCACCGATACGGTCCTTCCTGGCAAGGTAGTAACAAAGCGTTACTTATCATACCGCATCAGGATTTCATCGGGGGGAGCGCTGACGCCGGGGAAGTTTCCTTCGGCAACCATGCCCCCCACTTCCGACACGCGGCGGAAGTAGCGATCGCTCGGCCGGGTGAGCAGGATCTTCCGCTTCAAGTCGCGGCAGGCGATATCGGCCGCGGCGCGGATCGTTTCGTTTTCCTGCTTCGCCGCGTACAGCGCCGTGCACAGAATGGTCATCAGGTCCTGCACATTGGCCGACAGGTACGACATACGGCACTGCCGATCGGCCAGCTTCAGCTGATGCTTGCGCATCGTGCCGGAGATGTGCAGCGGCATGTCCTGCAGACGATCGGCGGCGAACTGGGCGTGGGCCTTCAGGTCGTCCGGCATCTGCGGGAACTTGGGACGCGGCTTGCCTCCCATGTACTCCTTCATCATCCAACTGGCATAAGGTGCCAATGCCCCTTTGAGTGCCCAGGCATGTGCCGGATTGAGGGGGTTCGGCTTCTTGATGCCGGCTTCGTGCAGGGCCTTGCCGATCGGTTCGAAGAACTGCGTACCGTGCTTCTTGACCAGCGACTTGAAGAACGCCATGCCGAGCATCTCCCCTTCCCCTTCGTAGATGCAAGGGGCGAGGTACTCGTGGACGTTGTCGCCGAACATGTGCCCATGCAGGAACGAACGTCCGCCGTGCGTCTTCATGAACAACTCGATCGCCGCTTCCTTTTGCGATTCGCTACCGAAGATCTTGGCAATGATGCATTCCATCTCGCCGCGGTAACCGGAATCGATCAACGTGCTGCACCAGGCCACCAGCGCGTCGGAGGCCACGATCATTCCGGCCAGCTTGCCTAAGCGTCGCTGCACCAGTTCTCGCTTGGCGATCGGCTCGCCGTATGTTTCGCGGAAATGGACCCACGGAATCATGCTGGCCATCATCAGCCGCATCGTACCGGCCGCGTTCGCGCACAAGCTGATACGACCGAGATTGAGCCCGTGATAGGCGATCGTCAGGCCATTCCCCTTGCCGGGCAGCAAGAGGTTCTCTTTCGGCACACGTAGGTCTTTGAAGATGATGCCTTGGTTGTAGGTGTGCTTCAGCGCCCAGATGCCGTACTTGCGCAGCTGGAAATTGTCGTTCTCTTCGGCCGGAAGATCGACAACCAGCACCGCGGGAACCTCGTCGATGAGGCACACCACGCCGATCGTTCGCCCTGGCACCACGTTGGTGATAAAGAGCTTCTCGCCGTTGAGAACGTAGCTGTCCCCATCGAGCCTGGCAGTCGTCCGTAGGGCGGTCAGGTCCGAGCCGGCACATGGTTCGGTGAGAGCGAACGCCGAAAGCTTTTCGCCGCTGGCTAGTTTAGGTAAGTAGCGTTGCTTCTGCTCTTCGTTACCGAACGTGCTGACCGGATCGACCGCACCAATACAGCCATGCACCGAAGCGAGACCGGCCAAGGTCGGATCGACCATCGCCATCTCGGTGAGGAACGGAGCGAACGCCCGAAATGGCGTGCCGCTGCCGCCGTACTTCTTATCGACCAGCAACCCCCAGTAGCCAGCATCGGCCAGCCCCTGGAGGACCTCGTTGCGGATCTTGCCCTTCTCGTCGGTGATGGTCTTGCTCTTTCGGAAGCCGCGTACGACCTCCAAGCTATCGTCCATTACCTTGCGAATTTCCGGCGGTGCCGCGATTGGATCGGCCTGGAACAATTCGATGGGAATGCCACGATCCCATACCGCACGATGTGCGGGGCTGTTGGCCGTTTGATACTGCGGCTGGAAGAGCTTTTCGACTTGATCGTCCGCCGAATCGATCGCCCCGGTGCGTCGCGCTTCGTCTTCACTCTTACCACCCAGCTTGAGCGCGGTTTCGGCAAACGAGGTCTCTTGTGCTTCGGCTGGCTGGGATTCTTCCGGAACCGAAGGCTTGGTCGTGTCACTGCTCATGGCTGCTGCTCCTGCCGGGGTTCGAGTGTACGCGTAACGAGGGACTCACCCCCATTAGCAATGCTTCCTGGCTACCTAACTCTACCTTATTTTCGTTCGGCTGGCTTCCCACAGGACACCAGAACTATCCATAACCTATTGCAAATCCAGCAATTACGACGTCCACAACCTCCACCAGGGCCGCGACACTTCCTGGGGCTTGTACATTTGCTCGATCGTATCGTGGTAATTTTTCACAATTGCATCTCGGCGAAGACTTAGTTTGGCGGTCATTTCTCCGGTCGACGGGGTGAATCCTTGACCGAGAATGGTGAACGGTCCGACCTGTTCGTAGTCGGCGCGGTTGGCCAACTGACAGTCGAGCGCATCGCGATACCAACCGCGAACGGTCGGGTGCTGCAAGGCTTGCTGTTTGGAAAAGATCCACAATCGGGCCTCTTTGATTCGACGGCGTAGTTGCTCGGGATCTGGCACAATCAGTGCCGAGAGGCACTTGCGACCTTCGCCGCACACCACAACCTGAGCCACCAGCGGATCGCTACCGATGGCCAGTTCGAGCGCCGCCGGGTTGACCTTCCGCCCAGTTGAAAGGACGAGCATTTCTTTCTGCCGGCCCGTGATCCAGAGGAAGCCTTCGTTGTCGATCAAGCCGATGTCGCCGGTCCGTAGCCAGTCGCCATCCATGACTTGCCGCGTGGCTTCGTCGTCGTGGTAGTAACCCTTCATCACGTGCGGGCCGCGCGTTTCGAGTTCTCCCTGTTCAGAGATACGGACCTCAATGCCATCCAGCTTCATGCCCACGCTGCCAGCACGATGGGCTCCTTCGGTCGAAACAGAGATTACCGGCGAGGCCTCGGTCATGCCGTACCCTTCCAAGAGCGTCAGGCCCTGTTTCTCGAACGCTTCGATCACCCAGCCGGCCAGGGGAGCGCCACCGCTGGCACACATGCGGACTTCGCCACCCAGCGCTGTTTGCAGTGTGCCAGGTGAATTGAGTTTGCCTTTCGCTTTGAGCCCTTCGACCACCTTTTGATAGAAGTACGGCACGCCGTTGATCAGCTTTGGCTGAATCGCCTGGCAATCGGCCAGGATCGTTTCGCGGGAATGGGCCAGCGCCAACTGCGATCCGCGGGCCATCCAGGTGTAGACATCGCAGGTCCGAGCATACAAATGGCTGAACGGCAGAAAGCTGAGCCGCTTGTCGGCCGGCTTTTCTTCGTACGCATGCACGACCGCCAACGCATCGAAAGCCAAATTGCGATGCGTCAGCATGACTCCTTTCGGTGGACCTGTCGTCCCGCTGGTGTAGACCAGCGAGCAGACGTCGTCCGGATTGATGCTTTCCGCCCGTCGCTGTAAATCGGCCAGCGCATGCTGGGCGGTCAAAGTCGGTGCGTCCGCCAGCTTGGACATGACCCGTGACGAGGCCTTGCCGTCATCGTCGAAAGAGATTGTGATGACCGACTCGGTAATATCTTGGGCGATCCAACCATCTTTCAGCGTCGACTCGACCACAATGATGGCCGGGTCGCAGTGATCGAGTATCTGCCGAATCTGGCTGGGGGAAGCGTGTGTGCTGATTGGTACATGCCAGGCCCCGAGAAACTGCAGGGCCAGGTCGAGCACGATCCACTCGCGGCGATTTTCGCTCAACTGAACAACGCGCGTGCCGCGGGTCACGCCTTGTTGCTCGAGAGCATCCGCGACGCTGGCAACTTCGAGAAGAAGTTCTTCCCAGGTGGTCGCTCGGTAAGCGGTATCGGCGGTTCGCGTCCACAGCGCAGACAATTTCGGCCCTACGCGAACTCGCTCTAAAAAGATGGTCGCGACCGAATCGGCTTGCTGGATCTCTTCCCCCGTGTCCATCCGAGATCTCCGGCGTGGCGTTAGTCGAGTCGCTCGAAGATGGTCGCGATGCCCTGCCCGACACCAATGCACATGGTGGCCAGTCCGAAGCGAGCCCCGCGGTCGCGCATCGCATGAATCAGCGTAGTGCTAATGCGAGCGCCCGAGCATCCCAGCGGGTGACCAATCGCGATCGCTCCGCCGTTGACGTTGACCTTGTCGACGTCGAGCTTAAGGCCGCGAAGGCAGGCGAGGGATTGAGCCGCAAAGGCTTCGTTCAGCTCGATGAGGTCGATCTGATCGAGCGTCATGCCGGCTCGCTTCAGAACTTTGTGCGTTGCGGGAATCGGGCCGGTTCCCATCACCGAGGGCTCGACGCCAGCGACCGCGGTAGCAACCACCTTGGCGATGGGCTTCAAACCTAATCGCTTAGCGCTCGCGTCTGACATCATGAGCATCGCGCACGCGCCGTCGTTGATTGGCGAAGCGTTACCGGCGGTGACCGTTCCCCCGTCGGGCATGAACGCAGGTCGCAGAGCCGCCAGGGCTTCCATGCTGGTATCGTCGCGGACGCACTGATCGGCCGTGAGTAGCTTTCGCTGGCCGGCTTCATCGCGTCCATGCGTGGGGATGATCTCTTGGTTGAACTTGCCGGTGTCCTGTGCGGCGATCGCCTTTTGATGGCTGGCCAGGGCGAACTCGTCCTGCTCTTTTCGCGAGATTCCCTGCGTCTGGGCCAGGAACTCGGCCGTGATTCCCATGTGCAAAGCGGCTTCGGACGTGTGGCGGTACAACTTGGGATTCACGTCGAGGGCATGATCCATAGGAACATGCGTCATGTGTTCCAGGCCACCCACGATCTGCACGTCTTCGGCCCCGGCAGCAATGCTATGCGCTGCCTGATTAAGGGCTTGCAGGCTGCTTCCACAAAGCCGATTGATCGTGGCACCGGCCACCGTGACTGGCAGGCCTGCGGTCAGCCCGAGGATACGCGTGACGTTCAAGCCTTGTTCCAGCGTTTGCTGCGTACAGCCGAACAGAACGTCTTCGATCTCGTGTGGGTCGATCCCGGTTCGCTCGATCAGGGCCTGCACGCAGTGCACGGCCAGGTCGTCGCTGCGGACGTCGCGATAATAGCCGCGCTCGGGGTGGGCACGACCGATCGGAGTTCGCAAACAGTCAATGATTACCGCCTGATTCATGATGATGCCTTCTCTACTTTCCTCGTGCGTTTAGTCCGAGGTCCGGTCGTAAAACTTACTGCTCTCTTTGGCCATATCCAGAAGCATGGGGGTCGGTGCGAACCGCTTGCCCAGTGCCTGGAGCGGCTCGAGCCACTCGACCAACGCCTTCGCTCCGACGGTATCGGCCCAGAACAACAGCCCTCCTTTGAAAGGTGGGAAGCCAATCCCGAAGATCAGTCCCAGGTCGACATCGCGTGGATCGCGAACGATCCCTTCGTCGAGGGCACGCGTTGCTTCCAGCAGCATGGGCAAGATAAGCCGATGCTGGATCTCTTCGTCGGTGATCTCCCGCTCAGGTGCGTCGACATACCGAGCGATCAGTTCCAAGGCCATCGGGTCGGGCTCGGGACGCCCCTTCTTCTTTTCGTGGTTATAGAACCCGTACCCCTTCTTCGTGCCGAGCCGTTCGTTCTTGATCAGCGCTGGCAGAATTGGGGAAACGAGCGTCCGATCGGGGAAGGCATCGTACATGGTGCGGCCTGCGTAGAAGGACGTATCGATCCCCACCATGTCGTATAGGGCGATCGGTCCCATGGGCATGCCGAACTTCACGGAAACCTTGTCGATCCGCTTCATGTCGACGCCGTCTTGCAACAGCTGCGTCGCTTCGTTCATGTACGGGAAGAGCAATCGATTGACCAGGAAGCCAGGGCCGTCGTTGACCACGATCGGGAACTTACCGAGCCCCTTCGCGTAAGCGACAGCCGTGGCGGCCGTTTCGTCCGAGGTCTTCTCACCGCGAATCACTTCCACGAGCTTCATCTTGCGGACTGGGTTGAAGAAGTGAATCCCCACGAAACGCTCGGGGTGCTTCAGATTCTCGGCCAGCTTGGTGATGGGTAGCGTCGAAGTGTTGCTTGCCAGGATCGCCTCAGCCGGAAGCTTATCTTCCAGGCCGGCGAAAATCTTGCGTTTGAGTTCCAGGTTCTCGACGACTGCTTCGATAACGATGTCGGAGCCGATCAGTTCGTCGCCGCTGGTGGTGCTGTGCAGGCGACCGGCGAAGTGAATCGCGCGTTCGACGCTTTTACTGCGGGTATCTTTATCGAACGACACTTCATCCAGCACGCTGCTGGCACCACGTTCGAGCGCTTCGGGATTGGCATCGTTCAGCGTGACGGTTAAGCCTCGCTTGAGATTGGCTGCGGCAATTCCACTTCCCATGATGCCGGCACCGATGACACTAGCCGACTGAAGCTTGCGCGGCTGGGGGCCGTCTCCTTCAACACCGCTATCTTTCTTGTTGCGGTCGGTCAGCAGAAAGACGTTGATCAACGCCGCATTGACCGGGGTGCCAAACAACTTGGCCATCCCCTGGGCTTCGGCTTCCAAGGCCGACTGGGCATCGACCATCGCTCCGCCGAGCAGCGTTTCTAATGCTGCCAACGGTGCAGGATACTGCCCCTTGGTTTGCTGCTGGATATAGGCCGAAGCGGTGGCACCGAGGAAGCCGAGTTCCGTTTCGTTGATCGCGATCGGCTTGATGCGTTCGGCGCGATCGTTCAGGTACTGGCCTGTTTCCTGTTCTTCGCGAATCATGCGAATGGCCGCCTGCACTAACTGATCGGCTGGCACCATGTCGTCTGCCAGGCCCAGTTTCAAGGCCATCTGGGGCGAGACACTTTCGCCGGAGGTGATCATTTTGACAGCGTTGCCCAGCCCAACCAGACGCGAAAGGCGAACCGTTCCACCCCATCCGGGATAGATCCCTAGCTTTACCTCAGGCAGGCCGATTTCGGTTTTCTCGTGGGTCGAGACGATTCGTCGATCGCAGCCCAATGCGAGCTCCGTTCCACCTCCAACACATGTGCCGTTGATCGCCGCGACGGTCAGCCACTTGTTGGCATGCAGCCGACCAAACAAGTCCTGTCCTCGGCGGCTCATCTCGTAGGTGCGTTTTTCGTCGACTTCCATCGAAGCCGCGAACTCGTTGATATCGGCACCGGCAATGAAGATGCTGGGCTTCGCCGAGTCGATTATCACGCCGACAATATCGTCGCGATCGGCCAGCGTATCGAGGTGACCGGCGAGCTCTTCCATGACAGGATGGCTCAGAATGTTCGCCCCCTTGTCAGGCAGGTCGAATGTCAGGCAGGCAATGTCCTGTTCAGGGAAGCTAAGCTTGATGCTGGAGTTGGGGGCCATGTCTGGTTCCGTTTCGTCCCGGGCCAGGCAAGCACGACTTGCGTGACCACGTAACTAATCTTGGGGAGCGCAACATGTGGGGTGCTCCCAGACGTTGGAATTATAACGCGCCAGCCAGAGGAAGGTTGAGTAGGTTAGCCCTGGGGCGATAAGAATTCGCGTTGGGCCTGGCCTGCTTGCCGGTCGAACCAGTTTTTCCAGGCAGCACACTTGGCTTCTAAAGAAATTGCGTCAGAAATCGTCTCGGGCCATTGATCTTTCGGCACAATACTGGACAGTCCGTCGAGAGCCGTCGAGCGAATTGCCGTTTCATCATCCAGAGCACGCACCAGGACAGCGATATCACTTTCCTGCTGACGAGCCGCAATGGCTTGCACCGCTTTCAGACGCACCGACTTGGATGACGAGTAGGTCATGCGGCTCAAGTGGTCGATTCCTCGCGGGTCGTTGTGGGCATCTAGCGCGTGACAGGCGGCCAGTTGCACATCGATATCGCTGTCTGTCAATCGCCGGACGAAGTCGTTGATACTTTCCTCGCCCGCGACGCTGGACAGTGCTTCGATTGCTGCGACTCGCACGTTCGGCATCTCGTGGTTCAATCCATCTTTGACCGGCGAAGTTGTGCCATCCAGTGGAAAATCGGCGATGTAACGATAAGCGGCAATTCGCACTTGAGGACTGTCATGCGCCAATGCCCGCCGCACGATTTGCTGTGCGGCCTCGCGTTGGTCACTTCGGATCAATTCCATCAGTACTGGCCATGTCATCGGCGTGAACTGTTCGATATGCGAGTTCAGTCGCCACAACACAAGCTCCGGCAGCATTTCCTGGCGAGCCTGCTGTTCGAGCTTCCGCAGCGCCGAAAGGGATAGGGTCGGATCGCCGGAGGTTGCCTCTTGCAGATAACGATAAGCAGGGTCGCATTGAGGAAGCAGTACGTCAAACAGGTAGGGATTTTCGTACGAGACCAACGGTTTGGCTGCCTGATCGACCGCGGCGAGGACTGCTTCTGGCTGCAGCAATAAGTCCCGCCGGGCTTCGGTTCTTTCCATTTCGACGGTCGCGTGCTCGGCCTTCTCGATCAGGTCGAGAACGGCCATCGCCTCTTCCGCGGTCAGCGTGGGGATTTCTTTAGGACTGGTTACCTGGGGGGACTTCACTGGTCGCTTCTGTTGGGCGACCAGTTCCGGTGAACGGTGGACCATGGCCTCGCGAACCTGGCGGCTGTTGTCATCTTTCAGGCGAGCGAAGACGTCTTGGTACTTGGCCTGCAATGGTACGAGTTCTGCGACCGCCAGCCGCACGCGCCAGGAAGACGATTCCGACAAGCGAGACCACTGATCATGACCAGGAATCAAACTCCAGGCGAAGACCGCCGCAACCTGGACGAGGGCAGGATCTTTGTCGCCGATTTCCTTCAGCATCGCTTGAGCCGCCGCCGAGCCGTCTCGGCCGAGCCCGATGATGGCGCTCGATCGGGTTGGGAACTCGGGAGAACGCGTCTGTGCGATGAGTGTTTCCAGCGGAGCCACGCTGCGGAGATAGGGCTCCCAAAGCCCAAGCCTGCGCATGGCCTGCGGCGAGAGCTGCTCGAAGTGCTGGGTAATCTCGTCACTCTCTGCCGAGCGATAGAACAGGAGCAAATCGAGTAGTATGCCTTGCTGTTGGGGCGAGGACTGCAAGAACTGCTCGGTGAACAACGCGACTTGCTGTTCCGGCGGCAGAATCCAAGCCAGCGATATCCAAAACTGTTGCTGGAGCGCCTCGGTAGCGGAGGTATCGGTCGATTCGGCAGCAGCAAGGAGCTTGTCACGCTTTTGGAAAAGCTGCTCGACGATCGGCTGGGCCTGCTTGGGAGAGGTCGTCGCCAAGGCTTCCAGCAGAGCGGCTTTCGTGGTCAGCGCGAGCTCGTCGTTCTCGATCAACTCGGCCAGTCGCTGCGGCTCGACTGTCTCGTCACTTCGTACCAAACCAATGAGCGCGGTTGCAGCGATTTCCGGGTTAGATGACTTCGCTCCACTAGCAAGCGTGGTGAGCGGCGATTCAGGCTGATCCAACAGCGACTCCAGTGCTGGATGACGCCAGCGTGGGCTGCGTTGAGCGACGGCCTGATAGATAGGCGTGCCGTGATCGAGATACCAACCACGCGACTCGATATGTTGTGGGCGGAGGGCATTCTCCGAGGTTTGAACGACGCTGGCGGCCAGCACTCTTTCGGCCGCTTCGACAGCCGGATCGTTTTCGGCGGCCGGTGCAGAAGCAGTAATGGGCCGGGATGTCGGCTCAGGCTTCGACTCTCGCGGGGTCGAGGCCAACTCGGTCAGATCTCGGGAACGGTCGACAACACTACGACACCCTTGCCCCGTAACGAGAGCCAAGGTCATAGTCACTGCTAGCAGAGCAGCGAGAACCGGAGGGTTGCGAACGTGATCAGCGGTCATGCCGCTGCTTTTAGCTGGCAGCGGCAGCTACGACAAGAGCAGTCGCGACGGCTTAGCTGGGAACGTCGGCGGCAGGCCCGCCTGGGACGTCTTCCATTGGGGCCGGAGCGGCACCTGGGACATCAGCGGGTGCCGCACCAGGAACATCGGCTGGGGCGGCTCCTGGCACGTCCGCAGGAGCTGCGGCTCCGGGAACATCGGCCGGAGCACCGCCTGGCACGTCGGCTGGAGGACCAGCTGGACCGCCAGGGATATCCGCAGGAGCAGCGCCACCTGGAACATCTGCCGGTGCAGCCGCGTCAGGCGAAGCGATCTCGACGGCGGCCTTCGAGGCCAGCTTCTGAGCGGCGATGGTGAGCGCGTCAAGACGCGTCTTCGAGTTCTTGAGCAAATCGTCTTCCCATAGCTCGTCGTCATCGACGGTTGCCAGCATGGATAGCATCGACTTGGACAGATCGACGATCAGTGCTCGATCTTCCGCGTTCTTGGCGTAGCGAATGAGCCCTTCGCGAATCGAGCTGCCGTCTCCTTGGATTTGCGTGGTCTGGCCGACCAGAGCTTGCTTGCAATCATCGAGGTGGGTCTTCACACGACGACGGAACAAGGTCTCCATGCGGACCATGATGGGATCGCGGATGATCTCAGGCTCCATCATCTCTTCGCCCGGACCGCCGAATTCGCCATATTCGCTCGGAGGCCCCGAGGTGCCGCGATTACGAGTCGAACGAGAAGGACGCGACGGGCGTGGCGAGGTAGGACGTGCCATGGGGCCTATCATCCCGCCACCACCGGGACCATATTCGCCGCCCATCATGCCGCCGGTACCGCCTGGGGCCATCAGCGCTTTGAAGTATTCGGTCATCGTATTGTCGTACCAGGCGACGTCGGCAGAAACGGCTTCGAGAGCCACCTTGCCGATCTCGGCAGATTCTTTGGCGACATCGAGCTTGGCTGCCGTTTGTGCGTCGTAGTTGAGATGCCCTATGGCGGCGATGGCGTTGCATCGCATTTCGATCGGCAGGCTTTCATCAAGAATGATGATGTTCAAAGCGTTGGCCAACGCGCCATCTCGGCCTGCGTTACCAATGCTACGTGCCACGTCGATCGCACGTTTTCGCATCCAGGTATGAGCGTCCGCTCCGCGACCTTCCGGCGGTGCTTTCTCGCTCAATGTTTTGACAACCAGGTCCATTACCTTGGTTTTCTCGGGACCGGCCATCGCTCCGAGATTCACCCCGTACAGTTGGCACTGTTCCATCAGACCAATCCAAGCACCGACCTTCACGGCATCGCTTTGATTCGGATCTTCCAAGGCCGACAACAGAATAGCAGTTGCCGGGGCATAGGGAACTTCCGGGGTTTGGTTGATGTTGTCCATCTCCTTCGACCGGAGATCGCCCACCAGCAAAATCGCGTTATAGCGAAGCACTGGGTGATAGTTCGGCTTGATGTATTCGCGCATAAACTCGACCATGATCTCGTTGACCATCGCACGAGCTGCCTGATCGGAGTAGAGAGGGCCGTAATAGGCACGCAAGAACTCTTGGCGTTTGGCACCGGCTTGCGTCCAGTTCGCCTTGCTGGTCCAACTCTTTAGATAGGCATCGCGGAAGAATTTGCGAATGAGTGTCCGGCCTTGCTCGTCCATCGTTTTACCGCTGAGGTATTCACGCACAGCGGCTTGAGCCTGACCGAATCGAATACGCGTTTGCGTATCACGCGAATCAGGATCGATATCGGTGGCCGTAACCGGAATCTCGTTGTACTGAGCCCAGCTGGTTTGCGCACAACAGGCCATGATGGCGAGTACCAGGGTCGAGACAGCAACTCGTTTCATGCCACGGTGTTCCTATTAATGAGAGTCATCCCACCTCAGTCTGGCTGAGGTAGCGATTCGACGAGAGGAGCGAGGGAATTAAGGGAGATCTTTCCCCCAATCGACAAGTAATGTAATCATACCCTCTGACTTCGGTTAGGTTAAGAATAGTTGCTCCTACGATTTCGTGTCAACGAATTCGCACCAGCCCCCCAGAAGAGCCGCCATCGGCCATGACCAGCCTGCTTTATTACCACGATCGCTATCTTCAGCACCTCACCGGCAAACATCCGGAATGTCCGTTGCGTCTGACGACCTGCGCGACGCAGCTTCGCGACAAAAAAATTTGGGAAAAATGGACCGCTCCAACCTTCGAGACAGCCACCACCGAGCACGCCAAACTAGTTCACGACCGCGAGATGATCGATCGGACACGTGAGCTGGCAAGCCGCGGCGGGGGGCACCTCGATGCCGATACGATTGTTTCGCCCGAATCGTACAAGGTCGCTTTGTTGGCGTCTGGTGCGGCGATTGATGCCACCCGAAAGGTCGTGCAGGGGGAAGCGGCCAACGCGTTTTGCATGATTAGGCCGCCAGGGCATCACGCCACAGCCGACAAGGCGATGGGGTTTTGCCTGCTTAATAACATCGCCATCGCGGCGACTGTAGCGTTACGGGAACTGGAAGTCCCCAGGATCTTGATCGTCGACTGGGACGTTCATCATGGGAACGGTACGCAAGACATTTTCTGGCGCGACGAGAACGTGGCGTTCTTTTCCATGCATCGCTATCCCTTCTACCCGGGATCGGGCGATCGGGATGCGATTGGCGAAGGGCCTGGTAAGGGCTACACGTGGAATCTGCCCATTCCGTACGGGACCGATCGCATGGCTACGCTCACGATGTTCGAGTACCAGTTACAGGAGTTCGCCGAACGGGTTCAGCCAGACCTGGTAATGATTAGCGCCGGCTTTGATGCCCACAAGGACGATCCCGTCGGTGACTTGGGTCTCGAAACCGAAGACTTCGCCACGTTGACCAAAATCGTCCAGGAAGTGGCTGATGCCTGGTGCGGCGGGCGCATCGTCAGCATGCTTGAAGGGGGATACAACCCGCCGAGGCTCGCCGATTCGATCGAAGTTCACCTTCGTGAATTAGCCAAGGCCGCGGCGAAGAATAATCCATAGCGTCCGTTCTTACAGGTCGATATCCTCTCCGTCAGAGATCTCGTCCGCCACGCTCAGCATCTTGAGCAGCACCACAACGTATGGAGTGTCTGGGTGCGGATTGGCTGGAAGTGGCCGCGAGAAAGATTCCATATCCAGGCCTGGATTGGAATCGGACAGAGGCCACTCAAAGTGGTTGACGTTGCAAACCATCGATGCGTCTTTCAACAAACCGGGGGGAGACGAGGGGTGATTAGCCGTTCCATTCTGCAATCGGAATGCCAAATTCCCGGAATGACGTCCAAAATTATCTCAAGTCGCTAATATGCGAGATTCTCGATGTCGCCCCTCAGGCGGCACAATTTGCCCGGTTTATGCCTTCGGATCAGCCCCTCAAGTCGATGGAAGAAATTGCAATTCGCTTTTGCAAAACGTACCAGAAAGCCTACTTCCGCGCTTCTTCAATCGCTTCGATCGCCAGCTGTAACTGGGGATCTTCAAAGTCGAGAAGCTCTTGTTCGGCTTCCGAGATTTCTCGCTGGGTGGCCTCATCCGGATTCGAGAAGTTGGTCCGGTCGATGTCGTGCAAACGCCTCGCTTTGATGACTTTCGTCAACGTCTGGTCGTCCAGTTCCAGTTCGCGTCCCTCGTCCGGGCTTACGCCCCAGTCGTCTTCTTCCTTGGAATCGGGAAAACGATGAATATTGCTGCCGTTGGGTCGCCAATAGGTGGCCGTGGTGATTTTCATGGCCCGACGATCCCCATCGAGCGGGAAGATACTTTGTACGGTGCCTTTACCGAAGGAACGTTCGCCGACCACGATCGCGCGGTCGTGATCTTGCAAGGCAGCCGCAAAGATCTCGCTCGCGCTGGCACTGAACCGGTTCACCATCACCACCACCGGCAGGTTCTTAGGTACCATCGTTCCACCAGCCGATGCCTCGTAGACGTCGCGAATGCGGTTGTTGCGGGTACGGGTTGTGACAATATCCCCTTCGTCGAGGAACATGTCGACCATATGAATCGCCGCCGTCAAGTAGCCCCCGGCGTTGCCTCGCATGTCGATGATCAACCCTTCGGCGTCACTGCCGATCGTTTCGAGAGCGGCTTCAAAATCCTCGGCGGTGCGGTCCCCAAACGAGTCGACGCGGATGTAGCCAATCTTTGGGTTGGTGGCGAGATGGAAATCCCACTTCCCCCCATCGCCGTGTGTATCCCCCATGACCGATTCGACCATGATATTGGCCCGGGTCATGGTAATATCGACCGGGTCTTCCTGGCCAATGTGCTTCACGGTTAACGTTACCGGCGTGCCAGTCTCGCCGTGCAAGCGTTCCAGCGACTTGTCAAAGTCTTCCCCATTCAGGTCGACTCCGTCAATCGCCAGAACGATATCTCCGGCCTGAATCCCTGCCTCGTAAGCAGGAGCCCCGGCTAGTGGCGTGATGATCACCATTTCGCGGGTTTCTTCATCGAAATCGACATGCACGCCAATACCACCGAATTCCTGGCCAAGTTCGCGGCGGAAATTGGAATAGCGAGGTGGCGCAATGTAGACCGAGTTCTGATCCAGCGGCGCGGTCAGCCCTTCCATGGCGGCGTTGAAAAGGTCTTCATCCTCGACCGGACGCACATAGTAATCCGAGATCGTCCGCAGTCCCTGCTGAAACATCACCGCATAGCGTGATTGAGCCGCGGACTGATAACAAATCATCGCCACGACAAAGGCGATACAAATCACGATCAGGTTTCCACGCGGCATGGAACACTTCAACCTAAGAGATTGGAGAGAAAGGAACCGATGGTTCTATCGTACCCCTTTGCCAGAGACGGTCCTAGTGCCAACCTCGGGCCCCAGCGAACTAGGCCCCCAAAAATGGTACCGGGACCAGGAACGCATGCTGCTCCAACAGGCTATCGGCCCCGCGCCACGAGATGTAGAGAAACAAGTACATGAAGAAGATGTAAGACACCACGACGGGAATCGCCGCCAGGCGGCTCATCCAGCGCCAGACGAAGTGGGCTGGCTTCTCGCGTTTCTTGGCCACGGCAACCGCCCAGCCAGAAAGCATCCGGGCCGGAAAGATGAAGACCACAAAGAACAAGCTCGGCAGCCAGGCAATCTCGCGATCGATCATCTCGATCTTCAGCAAATACAGTGGCAACGCAAACAGCAGCGTAGTAAACAGGGCCAGCCACCATGCCAGGGGTGCCTGACGAAACAAACCGCGAATGGCCCGAACTTCAAATAACGCCTTGAAGCGATTCTCGGCAGCAAAGCGAGCTTGCAGAAACGGCAAGTACAAAAGGACGAACGCAAACACGAACATGCCTGGCAAGCTCACGACAAACGCCGCACCAGGATCGTTAATCTGCCGAGCACCTATCATCCACAACACCGGCACCAACAGCCATAACAGCGTTCCGACAAACCCTCGGGCACCCAGCGAAAAGTAGTGCCAAAGGTGTAGTTCTTTGATGAACGTCAGCGTTCCTTCCCGGGCCTGGGCATACATCCCACCGTGGAAGATCGTTTTGAAAAACTTGATCGGAGCGGGCCAAAGGAAATGCCGCAGCCGTCCCCCTCGGTAACATGCCCACGCCACGTGCAGGCTCACGGCCACGGTGGCGATCATCGTAACCACCCACAAGTTCCGAGTTTGAACGCTTTGCGGATCGATCAGCCAGGCACTTTGCCACGCATCGGATAGCAGCCGCAGCGGTAGAAACATCAGCCAGGTCCCGGCGACGATACTTCCGATGCGGGCCGCTTTGCGAATGCCTACGAACCCCTGCGTGAACTTGCCGGTCCGAACGATCCGCCCGCTCACTTCCAGCAAGTAACCCAGGCTCATCAAGTTCAAAATAGGGACGGTTGCCAGAAACGCCAGAATAACGATCATCGAGACGACGCCAAAGCACCACTCCCAGGCGCTCATCAGCCCGTGGGCAATTCGCCAAACGACATTCTTTTTCGGTGGCGAATCCGCCTCGACCAGGGCTTCGCCTGCAGATTGTTCCTGCATATCGCCAAGCGGGGCAATGATTTCCTCAGACAGGTCCTCGGAGGGAACCAGCGTTTCGTCATGCCAGGTTGAATTGACCACAGACATTGGGGAGATCCAGGAATCGATGAGTCGGGAATCCGCGTAATTCCTTATGTCTGTTCTACCTAACGCAATGTCGGCTTGGTTTTGATAATTCTATGAAAACAGAAAGTTTTCTCAACAACAGGAAACAAACAGGGGCAAATCCCGGTAAGAATAGGTACTTAGCCGTCCCTTTTCTTTGCTTGAGAGTCTCAGAGCGAGTCTCCCCATGTGGCTCAAGAATATTGCCTTTATCGCCCTGGCCACCGTCGTGCTGGCATCGATCGCCAACTGGCTGCTTTCGCCACCGAAGGTCGAAGCGGTCGATGATCCGCATGTTGTCGTGTCTGATGATTTCCAGGCAACTCAGGAAGCCGTCGACGCGCAGTTTCATGAAGTGTGGAAGGCCCGCGATTTGGAACCCGCACCCCAAGCCGATGACCTTACCATCGCCCGGCGTATCTCGCTGGGGCTAACTGGTTCGATTCCTTCGCTGGAAGAGATTCGCCTGCTTGAGAATCGCCCTGAGGAAGATCGCCTGGCCTGGTGGGTCAATCACCTGCTGGAAGATCGCCGCTATGGCGACTACATGGCCGAGCGTCTTTCGCGTGCATACGTCGGCACCGAGAACGGTCCTTTCTTGATTTTCCGCAAGCGGCGATTTGTCACATGGCTCAGCGATCAGTTGATGTCCAACCGCCCTTACAACGAGTTGACGCAAGACCTGATCGCCGAGTCGGGACTATGGACCGATCACCCCGCGGTCAACTTCATCACCGCCACGGTCGATCAGGATGGAACCAAAGAGCCGGATGTCGCGAGGCTGGCCGGTCGTGTGACGCGGGCTTTCCTGGCGACACGAATCGACTGCGTGCAATGTCACGACGACAACCTGGGGGGCGATCTGAAGCAAACCGACTTTCACGAACTGGCTTCGTTCTTTAGCGAAGCGCAAAACTCGTTCGTGGGAATCATGGACCAGGAAGGGAAGTCGTACGAGTACAAGTATCTGCATGCTGAAGAAGAAACAACCGTCCCGGCCCAGGTTCCCTTCAATCAGCATCTGCTGGCCGAATCAGGCGGCACACTGCGAGACCGCCTGGCCGGCTGGGTCACCCACCCCGAGAACAAACCGTTTGCCCGAGCACTCGTTAATCGCGTGTGGGCCGTAATGACGGGCCGCCCTCTGGTAGAGCCAGTGGACAACATTCCGCTCAACGGCAGTTTCGAGAGTGGCAATTACCCGGCTGGGCTCGACCCGCTGGTCGACGACTTCATCGCGCACAACTTCGACCTCAAACGACTGATTCGCCTGATCGCGGCGACGGAAGCCTTCCAGCGTGATAGTCGCGCCGAACATCAGATCACAGCCCAGCACGAACAGGCCTGGGCTTCCTATCCGGTAACGAGGCTGCGTCCCGAGCAGATCATCGGCAGCATCAATCAGGCATCCTCGCTTAGCACGCTCAATGCCGATAGCCACGTGCTGACGAAGCTGGTCACTTTTGGTGAAACAAACGAATTCCTTAAACGATACGGGGATGCTGGCGAAGACGAATTCAGCATGGATGGCGGCACCATCCCACAGCGTCTGTTGATGATGAACGGCAACCTGGTCAGCGAGCGGACGAAACAGAACTTTGTTCGTAACGCCGCTACGCGAATTTCTCAGCTCTCGCCCGACAACAAAACCGGTATAGAGACGGCCTTCCTGTGCGTACTGACACGGCGACCGACCGAACATGAGTTGGAACACTTCGTCCACCGACTGGAAAGTGACGAAGTGAAATCAAACCGTACCCAAGACTTCGAAGACATTTACTGGGCACTGATGAACTGTACCGAGTTCGCCTGGAATCACTAGGAAACGCCATGAAACGCTTTCAACATCTTCTCGGCCCCGAAGGTTGTGGTTCGCTCGGTCACTTCAGCCGCCGTACTCTGCTGGGTGCCGGTGCCGGCCTGGCCTGGCTCACACCTCTTTCGCAGCTATTGGCCGCTTCGTCTGAAGAGAAGTCGAGCAGCGGTCGGCCAAAGTCGGTCATCGTCCTTTGGATGCAAGGAGGTCCCAGCCAATTGGAAACATGGGATCCACACCCCGGCAAGATGATCGGGGGCGATACCAAGGCAATCGACACTTCGGTACAAGGACTGCAAATCGCCGACACGATGCCCCGCACGGCGGAGGTGATGCACGAGATGTCCCTGCTTCGCTGCGTGACCAGCAAAGAAGGTGACCACGAGCGGGCCACCTACAACATGCAGACCGGCTATCGGCCTGACCCGACGCTCATTCACCCATCGATCGGGGCGATCCTTTGTCACGAGCTTTCGGCCGAAGGGGTTGAGATCCCGCGTCATGTTTCGATCTTCCCCTCGGCGTTCCCGTCGCGCGGCGGCTTCCTGGGCAACCAGTACGACGCGTTCAAGATGTACGATCCCACCGGCCCGCTGCCAGATCTGCCCAAGCGTGTCCCGGAAGATCGCTTCCAGGCCCGACTCGGCGATCTCGATATCCTCGAATCGAGCTTTGCCCAAGGGCGACGATTCGATCTTGAAAAGAACAAAACCCTGCACCGCAAGACGGTCGATCGCGCCACCACCATGATGACATCCGACCAGATCGATGCATTCAACATCGATGGCGTACCGACCGAAATCAAAGAGCAGTTCGGCGACACACCCTTTGGCCGTGGGTGCCTGTGTGCGACGCAACTGATCGAAACCGGCGTACGCTGCGTGCAGGTAACGCTCAACGGCTGGGACACGCACGCGAACAATCACGAACTTCAATCGGCCAGGGCTGGTGATCTGGATGCCGCACTCAGCGCGACAATCAAGCACCTTAAGGAGCGTGATCGACTGGAAGACACGATCGTCCTTTGCGGCGGCGAGTTCGGCCGCACCCCTAAAATCAACCCAGCCGCAGGCCGCGATCACTGGCCGCACGGCTTTAGCGTGGCACTAGCCGGGGGCGGTATTCGCAAAGGGGTCGTCCTTGGCGAAACGGATCCCGAAGGAGAGAAGATCACGCCTGAAACAAAGCATGCCGTGCGTGTCGAGGACATCCACGCCACGATTCATCATGCCCTGGGCATTAACATCGATAAGGACTATCAAACGCCGATTGGCCGCCCGATGGCCATCTGCCAGGGGACGGCCATTTCGGAAATCATCGCCGACGCCTAATCGACCGGGCGTTTCCGCTCGAACTCCAGGATCGCGTCGAGCGTCATGTTCGATTGCTGGTATTCGATGACCTGCAATTGTGGCTGCTTGAGAAGCGTCTTAATCGCAGCGTTGGTCACCGGTGTATCGGTTAGCCCAATCCCGACCAGCTTCGGCAATAGTGGCAGGCGCTTCAGGTCTTCGTCGGTCACTTCGCACCCAGCCAGGTTGATCTGCTCGAGATTCGGCAGGCCGGCCAGCATTTCCAACAGTTCCGGGCGATAGCGTTTCGGGGGAATCTCGACCGCATAGACCGTGCTTTGCTCTTCTCGACGAAGCATCTTCACGCCGGCCCGAGCCAGCAGAAAACGAACCCGGCGGCTCTCGACTTCCATGCCGAACAGTTCGTCGTTGCTCCCGTGCACGAACTGCTCGCGAGTCTGCTCGACCAAGTTTCCCTCGCTATCCAGTACATAGTATCGGTCCCCCAGCCAGGGCCGCGGTTCCGACAGATGAAGCTTATCGCCCGGCCGTGACGAACGCTGAAAGTACAACGTCAGCAGACGCCGCTCGTTGGGAAACGGCACGCATAGGTCTCCCCATCCGTCGATTCTTTTGGATCCTTCGTGCGTCGTGACCATGCCTTCCGGTAGATGATTCGAGTAAAGCACGCTGGCAATCCCATGATCGACCAGCCCCAGGTAAAACCCGGCAGGGTAGACCAGTAGTAACGCAGCGGTAATCCATTCCCAGCGAAACTGCGGACGATTGCTTGGTGCGTTCCACATCACCCAGCAGCCGATCGTCGCTGTAGCCAGGTTCCAGGGGATCACGCTGAAGTTATGGTTGTAAAACAAGGGGGAAAGAAACGCGACGATCCCCCCATGCATCAGCACGCACGGTATCGCCGCCCAGCGGGGTCGGAAGATGGCCAGCAGTCCGACGGCGATCTCTCCCAACGAAACTCCGTAGGCAAATAGCATCTGGAAGTCTTCCGGATCCACGTGCAGCGACTTCACCATGTACCACGAGCCGAACGAAAACCAGTCTGGCGACAAGAGCTTATGCGTCCCTGCCCAGAGCCATAACGACGCCAGAAACCACCGCACAATGACCGGGCCCACACTTTCCACCGCTGCCAGCATCAGAACGGCATTGGCAATGACCTGCGGCTGCGTGCGATATTGATCGAAGACGAACGACAGCAGCAGCGAAGCCGCATGAACGGCCAGCCCCATGCGTGGTCGACCCAGCACAACAATCAACGTTACCAGAAGCCACCCGCCGAAGGAGATCTGCGGCAGATCGATCAGCGGCATGTGAACCGGCGTATCGCGAACCTGCCACAGGGGCCACGTGATTAAGATCGTCGCGGCCTGGGCCACCACGGCTACCATCAGCAAGGCATAACGCATCGGCGGCAGCCCCAGCACCAGTGGCTGAGCTACTTGCGAGATGTCGGTAGTTTCTCTCTGGGTGGCCGCAGGCATGGTTTCGTCTGATGGCAGGGATATTCGCTATAACCCTTAACCATAGCACATAAACGGTCATTTCCCGGAGGATCGAGAAATCCCAGTGAATCACTTGATAGAGGGGGTCGCCTTATCACACAATGGGGGACACCCAGGTATATCCCCAATGACGACAACAAGGAATCCGCCATGCTGGCTCAACTACGCACCTACTCGATGGCCGGCATCGATGCGATTCCCGTGGAGGTGGAAGTCGACGTTTCCCCCACTGCCTTGCCCAAGACGGTGCTGGTCGGCCTGCCGGAAGCGGCCGTGAAAGAAAGCGTCCACCGCATCGAGCGGGCGATCGTCAACAGCGGCTTCTTCTGCCCTCGTGATCGCGTAGTGATTAACCTTGCCCCGGCTGAACTCCCCAAGAACGCCGCCTCGTTCGATCTGCCCATCACGCTTGGCATTCTGCTGGGCAGCGGGCAACTCGAAAGTGATCGCCTCAGCGAATACGCAATCGTCGGCGAACTGGCCCTCGATGGCAGCACACGTCCGATCCGCGGCATTCTCTCCAAGGCGATGGAAAGCGAAAAGCAGAAGTTGCGCGGCATTATTGTACCGGCGGAAAATGCCCGGGAAGCGGCCGTGGTGGAAGGAATCGAGGTCATCCCGGTCGCCAGCCTGACCGAAGCGGTCGGCTTTCTTTCCGGTCAACTCGATATTGAACCGGTCCCACCCCAGATCCACGCTCTGCTCGAAGAGAACTCGACCTATGAAGTCGACTTCGCCGACGTCCGCGGGCAGGAACTCGCCAAGCGAGCCGCCACCATCGCCGCGGCTGGCATGCACAATATTTTGCTCGTCGGTCCGCCCGGTTCCGGTAAAACGATGGTCGCCAAGCGGGTCCGGACCATCCTGCCGGAACTAACGCCGATTGAATCGGTCGAGACAACACGGATCTACAGCGCCACCGGTCGCCTGGCCACCAATCAGCCGCTGCTGGCAACGCGGCCGTTTCGTTCGCCGCATCATACAATATCAGAGGCAGGCCTGGTGGGGGGTGGCAGCAATCCGGCCCCTGGCGAGATTAGTCTTTCGCACAACGGAATTTTGTTCCTCGACGAGCTGCCGGAGTTCAATCGCCGCACGCTCGAACTAATGCGGCAGCCGCTGGAAGATCGCCAGGTCACCATCAGCCGGGCCCTGCGAAGCGTCACTTTTCCGGCCGACTTCATGCTGGTCGCGGCGATGAACCCCTGCCCTTGCGGCTTCCGCAACGACCCTCGCCGAGACTGCCGCTGCACCGTTCCGCAGGTCGAAAAGTACGTAGGAAAGATATCGGGGCCACTTCTCGACCGTATCGATATCCAGATCGAAGTCCCTGCGGTTCCCTACCAGGAACTGGCCAGCCAGACCGACGGCACCAGCAGTAGCGAGCTGAAAGAGATGGTGATCGCGGCCCGCAAAATCCAAACCCGCCGCTTCGTCGGCAGCCGTACCCGCTACAACGCCCAGATGAGCAGCCGCGAAGTCCGCAAGTTCTGCCACGTGGAAGAAGACGCCGCTGCCTTGATGAAACAAAGCATCAGCAACTTCGGCCTGAGTGCCAGGGCCTACGACAAGATCTTACGCCTGGCCCGAACGATCGCCGACCTGGAAACAGCGACGATGATTTCAGCCGATCATGTATGCGAGGCGATCAACTATCGGATGCTGGACCGGAGTCTGGTGGGGTAGAACAATCCGACATGTCCATTGAAACCCCAAGAGGTCCCTGCTCCCTCTTATTATTAATTCATATCGTCGGGCCGCGAAATGCTGGCAGCCTGCTTCCAGAAATCGTCTCCCATTTCCGGGCAAAACTGTTTGAGCAGGCGTTTCGTTTGAAACATCTTTGCTTCAAGTAGGCCTTCGGATTGGGCCCTTTTAGCCAGATACCGCGGGTGCAGAATCATATGGGCGAACGTTTCTGCTTTGTCCTCCTCCACACCTGTTGTAGAGTACTTAGTGACAAAGCCCGACACATCGTCCGTAAGCAACGACATGGTTTTATCACCCATCGCATTTCGTCCCCCATTCCCATACTTAAACGTTTCCGGCAGCAACCGTTTCCAGGCATCATCTTGGTATAGGCGACCATCGTCGTGGACATCCACCATATGAAACAACTCGTGATGAATGACGAGTTGTTTGTATTCAACTGGCTCCCAATACACGACATCGTAGTAAAGCGTGTCGTTCTCCCAGTCCGGAATGGCACTGCGTTTCTGTCCATCGAATTTAAGACCGTTACACAGGATAATGTTTCGGACTTTGGCCTTTTGGAAACACTGTGAAGGATACAGCTTAATCTCCGGCAGAAACACCTTCAGATATTCGACTAACTGTTCTTCGTTTACGCCGTCTCCTTTGATCGTTCCGTATGTGCACTTCACACTGAAAGGATCACGCGCGCATTTCAATTCAAACACATACCTGTCACCAAGTTCAGCTGGCTTTAACACTTCGGCGACAGTGAGATTTTCCGCAACGGCCGGTGAAATGAAAGCTGCGACAAAACAGGCGAACAACATTGACAAAGGGGGTATATAACTCCTGCTCATAAAGGAACCACCTTTGCGTTTGAAATTCAGTTGGGGGTAGGAAATATCGTGGCCGACTAGCGGCCAGGATTACCATCAGGCTGGGCCGGCATTGACATGGGTGAAGAAGAAGGAGATTTAGGCATTTTTGGAACACGCATGTTTGATTGTTCTTCAGGCGATTTACCTGAGTGTGGAACGGGTTCAGGGCTTGAATAACAACCACACGTTGCCAGGAGACAAAGCATTGCGGAAACGAACACGCCTCGACTTGAGAGCCCGGTACAAACCTTCATATAGATATCCTATTCAATAAGAAGCCAACAGCATTGAACCAAGAGACAGAAGATCGAAGGTCGGGAGGACCATAGAGGCTGTGCCCTCCCGACCTTCATCCCGATGATCTAGATACCGATGTGCCTTAAACAATCGACTAGATCACGGTGCACCTCCTAAGGGTCTAGTAGCCTCCTACGACGATGCCATCTGCCAAGCCTGCCAAACCGATATATGTCGTGTAGTCGATAGTGATTGGAATAAACTGAACCGAACCATCCGCCATGGCAAACTGCACACCTCCAGGATGCTCTGAAGAATTGTGATACCAATCTGCACTGCGTGGGTTTTCCAATCCCCAGGCACTGTTAAAAGCTCCGGCCCCCATCCATGTGAAATTCAACGTATCTCCTCCCGTTGTTTCTCCATAGAGCAACGTGTTACTCGTTCCGTCAGTAACATCTCGTATCCTGGTTTGTGACCAACCACCAAAAATCCCAGCCCACGCGCCATTGGTATTATCGAGCCTCCCGAGATATCCGCCAACCGGCAAGTAACTGGTCAATGCATAATCTTGTGTGTTGCCGACGTAGCCTGAGAAGTCATACGAACTACCCGAGGCCGAGCACTTCGATCCTTCCGAACCGCCATCTTTGCACCAGGCCTGCAAGTGCAGATAGGCTTTATCACCCCGGAACGTATCCGAGGGACAGGTAAATGCATTGACTGGTATTTTCGACGCGGCTTTTGTTCCTGGGTTCGAACTGTAGTTCCAGTGGTACATATAACCTCCCTCGTAGCCATAACACCAGGAAGCGGTTCCCTTTTTTCCTGCCTTGCGGTGCTCGACAGACTTCCACGAGTCCATTTGGTTGTAGAGATTATCTTGCTCAACATATGGCAATAAGACACCCAGCGAGCTTACACCACTGTTGTATTGGTACGAATTAGATAGCCCGCAATTGCCATCTGCCGAGACGTCGCCAGGTTGAAACGAGCCGAACGTGTCGTGAAATGTAATCGAAGCGAGCGCAATTTGCTTTAGATTGTTTCGGCATTCTGTTCGTCGTGCTGCTTCTCGCGCTTGCTGGACCGCTGGCAATAACAGAGCCACCAAAACGCCGATAATAGCGATCACCACCAACAACTCGACCAAAGTGAACGCGAAACGTCGCGCATGACCAAACATCCGCATTGAACACTGAATCATGGATTTTTCCTTAATAATCAAAATAAAGATAATAAAGACAATGGGACGACGTGCATGCAGGGGCTGAGTATGCATCAGCTCAGATGGTCAGACAGAGGGAATAAATAACGCTGCAGTTATGGTATCCCAGAATCAACACTCAAGTCGTGGCGATTATCACGATCGTCCATGCGGAATTCATACAACGCTTGCCTTTTAGGCACGCGCAGCAGGCAAATGCCCACGCTTCGAAATCAGGCGATTTGAAGATCTTCTAAATAATGCGTTCGCCCAATAAAAGAGTAGAGAAGAGCGAAACTCCCGACCCGCTGCACGGGTTTATACGTACATAAGATGCTTCCTTTGTATGCTTCGCACAAATACAAGTGATCAAGCGACCTGCCATCTATTGGGGAATGCCATGCATCTCGACGAGGGAGACGAGAATCCGCATTGCTTGCCCCGATAGGCGAAATTAGGGCTATCGATCGATTAACGTAAAATTGATCACATCTGCCAATGCGAACCGCATTTAGGGGACTGTCTAAATTACGGGCGATAGATGCGGAATTTAGACAATCATGTTGAATGCATCTTCTATAGCATTTGCGATTGCAGTAAGAATCATCTATGCGAACTGAAAAGCAGCAAGGGCTTCACTCCCGTAAACTTATTTTCCAGAAATTTCCAGGCATCGCCGAAGCGGAAAAGCTGTTCGACGCGTTAGATGATGTTCTGTTCTGTGTGAAGAACCGCAGCCTTCAGTACATCGGCGGAAACGACGCATTCATTCGATCAGCCGGCGTTCGTTCGCGTTCGGAACTGTTAGGCAAGTCCGCGTTTGACCTGTTCCCGAAAGAGCTCGCAGCCTGCTACGAGCAACAGGACGAAGAAATGTTATCTCGTGGCAAGCCTCTGAACGATCGTTTGGAGATGGTCACCCGTCGTGATGGGGAGATTGGATGGTTTGTGTCGCAGAAGACACTCATCAGCGACAGTGACGGGACGTTTCTCGCTATCTGTGGCATCTCGCGAGACCTTTCTTTGGTCGCCTCCGGCCCACGAGAGGAGAAGTTGGACGCAATTGCCGAATCGATTTCTTTGCTGCATGAAAACTACGCAGAACCACTTCGGGTAATGGAACTGGCTCACAAGGCAGGATTATCGGCCAGCCAGTTCGCACGAAGAGTCCGTACCATGACCGGCCTCACCCCAAGGCAACTGCTCACCAAAGCACGTGTTGAAGCAGCCGCAGTCGCTTTACGCGATACGAATTTACCTCTCGGCGTAATCGCGACAAACTGTGGCTTCTACGATCAGGCTTCACTTACTCGCCATTTCAAAGCGGCCACTGGTAGCACCCCTGCGCAATACCGCAACGCTTTTCGGGCAGCAGGCAATACGTAGTATTGCCTAGCCTACGGCTAAGCTGGTGCCCTGACACCTTTCCTTCACTACGCTCGGCTCTCCCTTCCCCGGACAAGGCATTGCTGCGGACCAAGTAACTGGAGGCCTGATTGGCATCAACCGGCAAGAGCGTCGGATTGTTTTTGCCGAGCGTGAGAAGTAAGACTTGCGTTGATGATTTACCACTAAGCGGTCCTCGCCCTTCACCTAAGACGATTCAAAGCCGCCAAACTCTAATGCCTTTCTTACGTAGTCATCCGGAATATCTGAATTGCAAAGAGCGTTAAGTGCGAGTTTCCGTTCCGTATCGCATTCACCGCCTATAGATAGACCGACCAAATCCTTGTAGATCTCTTCTACATTTTCCGAAGGATTGTTTTCCGTGTAATTCTCGTAGGCATATGACATCCGAAACCACAGAATCAACTCACGGTCTGGGTTAACGTCACGCAAGAATCCCAATTCCCACTGCTCAAACGATGGGTAAATAAACTTTCCCAAGCGGTCGTAAGTGAACCGGGCCATGGCCAATAATTCGCCTGAGAGAGGTTCATGACGAATCGGTCCCGGGCGTAAGTCGTTGAGGCTTACTTCCTCTGGTTCATCGGACATCGTGTAAATCCGACTGCTAAGATTCGCTAAGCAGTTTCATGATAACGTCGACCAGGTCTCGGCCTACCAGATCGAGGCGCAAAACGAAATCCATGATGATGTCACCAATGCCCATGACATGTGATCCTTATTGTCGACTTACAAACAATTTGTGCGGTTTATTATGGGACAGCACGTTCCGCCAAAGCAAACATTAACGTGAAGAAAAACGGGACAGGCGTATTTCGACGTAGAAAGTTTAAGCCCACGTTCCCTCAAGCCACTGGGAACACGTATCGTGTTCAAACATCAACCTGCCGCAGTAGACCGACTCGTGATTTCGGCACCAACCCCAGTCGGTGTCAACCCTCTTGAACTTGCGACATCCGCCGCACTGCTCAGCGTGAAAGTGGTCCCGTTCGTCGTTGGTGTTGACGGCTCGTGAGCAGCGATCACACCAAATAACCGTCAGGTGAGCGCGATCGGTTTGGGGATGGAACGCCATGCTGGCTTCCTCTTGTTTCGATAACATCCTAAGCACACAAGCAAATTGCCTGAGCCTATAGGACGTTTGCTCAACGTCGAGGTTCACCGGCGTCGGCCAGGACGGCCAGCAGATGAAAGACTACTTCCCCAGCTCGCGTAACTCAATCTTCCGAATCTCCGCTGCACTCTGCCAGGCAGCGATTCCCATGGGGTGCGATAGATCGACCTCGTTGCGTGTCGAGATCTTCTTGCCTTCGATGTTCGCGTCGACCACCTGTTTGTCGTCGATCCAGGCTTCGATCTTTTTGTCGGTGACGCGGACTTTGAATTGGTACCACTGGTCGTCTTTGAAGGCGATGTAGGTGGTCGTTTCGTTTTCCGAGGCGTCTTCCCCGTCGATGTTGCTCAGGCCAACAACCGCTCCGCCCCAGCCGCCGGGGATGAAGCTGCAGTGGCTGTCCTTCACTGGGAACGTGGCGGCGGCGAAGAAGTCGATCCCCATCGTACGTCGGGCTTCCCAGGTCAGCTCGTAGTTGGTCTTCGGGAAGTCGTCTCGCTTGTAGGTGATGCCGGTTAGCATGGCCCCTTGCCCCATGCTGATCACGCCGTCTTTGACTTCGACCTCACCATCGCCGCCGAACTGCGGGACCTCGAAGTTTTCGAGCGTCTTGCCGTCGAACAGCGGCTTGGCCTTCGCCTTCTCTTTGGCTTCCTCGGCCGAGAGAGTCGTGGAAGCGATCAGAATGAGAGCAAGACCGAAGGCAATGGTGGCGGTACGCATAGCTGAATTCTTCGTTGGCGAGTAGGAAAGTGCCGCTGCAGGCGATGATTGCCTGAAGCGGCGGACTCTACCAGCGTACCAAGCCGCCCGGCCCGATTCCATTAGCCGTGCCAACTGCGGAACCAATCGACGTATTCCTGGATGCCGTCCTCAATCAGTACTTTCGGGCCGTACCCCAACAGCTTTTCCGCCTTTTCGAGATTGGCATAGGTGATCGGCAAGTCTTCGGGACGTTCAGGCTGGTAATCGATAACCGCTTTTTTGTCGAACGACTTTTCGAGCAGCTCGATCAAGCGGCGCATCTCGATCGGGTCGCTGTGCCCGAGGTTGATCTCCTGGCCGACGACCCCTTCCGCCGTAAGAGCGGAAATGAAGCCTTGGCAAATGTCGCTGACGTGGGTGAAGTCGCGGCGGATGCTGCCATCGCCGAACAAGGGAATCGGGGTCCCTTCGTGGACTGCCTTGGCGAAGATGGTCAGGGCCAGGTCCGGGCGAAGTCGTGGTCCGTAAACGCTGAACGGACGCAGACACGCCGCCGGCACGCCGTGCAGTTGGTGATAGGTCAGGCACAATAGTTCGGCGGCCCGCTTGGTTGCGCCGTATGGACTGGCCGGAATGCCAAGCGGGGCATCTTCCCGAAACGGAATACCGGCCCCTTTGCCGTACACCGTGGAAGACGACGCCAGCAGGAACCGCTTCACCGGATGATGCCGGGCCGCTTCCAATAGGCTCAAGGTCCCGGCCACGTTGGCTTGCTGATACATCTCAGGCTTCTGCACACTGATTCGCACGCCGGCCATCGCGCCCAAGTGAACGACCTGGTCGATATCGTGCTCGTCGAACAGCCGCTTCATAGCCGCCGAATCGCAGAAGTCCCCTTCGATCTGCGTGACGCGGGGCTCATTGGCGACCGGCTTCACGTTTTCTCGCTTCAGCGCCGGATCGTAGTAGTCGTTGAAGTTGTCGATCGTGACGAGCTGCGCGTCCGATTGCTTTAGCAGGATCTGTGTCAGGTGACTACCAATGAAACCGGCTCCGCCGGTGATCAGAATGGCCATGCGTTAATTTGGGGGTTGTACTTGCGAACAGGAAAATTTCCCAGAACCTATAATCGCTACAAACCATACTCAATTCGGGCCGATTCTCGCAAGACACAACGTGGTTGTGAGCCCCTAGGGCGTCGATTAGTCTGGAGACTGCTCGTTTTCACCTGCCGGGAAATCCATTGATGTCGCTGCGAAAAGTCCCTCTGATAGCCACCATCGTCCTGATTGGACTGTGGGCGATTGCTTTCACGGCGACGCATTTGCCGATGGATCCCAACAAGGAACAGTTGTTCCCGCACGTCGATAAGTTCGTGCATGCCGGTATTTACGCGATTCTGGCCTTCACGGCCCTCTTCGCTGCAACTGCCTGGAACTACCGCTGGTCGCTACTGTTGGCAGCGACGGTCGCGCTGGCCCTGGTGGGGTTAGGCATGTTCGACGAACTGACCCAGATGTTTGTAGCGGGGCGAACGGCCGACCCGCTCGATCTTGCGGCCGATACCTTAGGTGCGATCATGGGAATCTGCGTGTTTGGCTTGGCGAAAGGTGGTCGCGGGCAACAGGAACTGCCTGCTAGCGAGTCCCCCCTGAAACCCTAGGTCCGGCTCGGATGGCCCCTACTGATCTTCATGAAGTTGCCAACACGTTCGCAACAGGTATCCCGAATCTGATCGACCAGGTCGATCAACTGGTTCGCGCGATCCCAGTGGGCTCGGTGGCAACCTATGGTGATCTGGCGAAATCGCTGGGCGACTCGGTCGCGAGCCGCTGGGTGGCGACCTATCTGCTCGATCCGGCCTGTGGTGTGGCAAACCTTTCGCACCGTGTTGTTCGCTCGACCGGGGAAGTGGGTCTGCACTTCTCAGAAAGTATTGAGGCGAAGATCGAGCTACTTCGCGGCGAAGGGGTTGTGGTCGTTAACGATTCCATCGATCTCAAGATCTACCGCGCCCAACTGCCGACGATAGTTCCTTCGCTGGCCAAGCTGAAGGCCTGGCAGCGTGATTTTGAGTGTCCCGTGGAAACTGACTTCGCGGTTGCCAAGATTCAAACGATTGGCGGGATCGATGTCTCGTATGGAAAGAAGCAAGCCGTTTCGGCCTGTTGTCTTTTGAAATCCAGCGGACAAACGAAGATCGCCACGCACACCTACACAGGCATCGCGAATTTCCCCTATATCACCGGCTATCTGGCCTTTCGCGAGATACCGCTGCACCTGAACCTTCTGGCCCAGATGCAATCCGCCGGCACGCTGCCGGATGTGCTACTGATCGATGGCAACGGACGGCTGCATCCGCGGCGGATGGGGATTGCGACGATGCTGGGTGCGATCACAGGCATCCCAACCATTGGCGTGGCCAAGAAGCTGATCTACGGTGTGATCCAGGTACCCAAGCTAAAAGTGGGCCAGTGGGAACCGATCGTCGCTTCGAAGGACGAGCCTGACGAGATCCTCGGTTATGCCATCATGCCGCATACCAAGACGAAACATCCGATCTATGTTTCACGAGGTTTCGGCATAGACGACGACTCGATGAAGGCGATTATCGAGCGTTGCCTGGCGGGACATCGCTCGCCGGAACCGATCTACTGGGCCGATCGCGAAAGCCGCAAGATTGCTAGCACGTTATAAGCGATTCGTCTGGACCTCGGCTGGGCGATTTGGGTATGGTTCGCGGCAATCGTAGCTTTCCCACCTGAACGACTTTTTCGCCGAGCTGATCGAACCCGTGAAAACTGCATCGCTATCGACCGCCGTACTGACCGCTTGGGCATCTATCGTGTGCGTGAGTGCCGCAGCCGACTTTGAAGTGACCACGCAGATCTACCGAGGTAACGCTCGGATTCCTGCGGTCACCTATCAGACGGTTTTTCAGGGGAAAAAGGTTTACGACGTCGTCACCACGCCGCCACGGCAAGCAACCATCATCGACTACGATGCAGGGCAAATTACCCTGTTGGATCCACAGCGGCAGGTTAAGCTCACCATGAGCATACAAGACGTGCTACAGCACTCGGCCTATTTCAAATCACATGGAAACTTCCCTGAGAGCCCTCTCTGGACGTTCCTGCAAGATCCGAAATTCGCGGCCAATTACAATCCGCAGAATCAGGTGCTGAAGCTGGCCGGTGATCCGCTCACCTACGAGGCCGACTTGACCCCACTAAAGGATCAGCCGACGGTTGATTCCTACGGGCAATTCTGCGATTGGTCTGCGATGCTGAACTTCATCTGTGCCGGCAGCGATTTGCCCCAAGCACGTATCGAACTGAACAACCAGATCCGAGCCAAAGGGGCCGTTCCGGCCGAAGTTCGCAAAACGATCCGGCATGCCGACCCCACCAAGAGCATCTCGCTGCGTAGCACCCACGAATACCGCTGGAACCTGCAGAATGATGACGCTCAGCTGATTCAATCGATTGAGACCGACTTGGGCAAAGCCAAAGTCGTTTCTTTCGATGAATACGTCAAATCAGCGTTCTAAACGGCTCAAAAGTAGAGGGTTGCTGGATTGCGGAATATCTCTCAGGTAGGATGAGAACAGTTCCCCATGTTGGACTGTTCACCTATCCCACCCGTTTTCGAAGGATATGCCGCGCATGATCCGTCTGTTTAGCATTCTGCTACTAGTTGGCTTCTCGTCTGCCTGTTTGGCTGAAACGTATGAAATCGTCGAAGAGAGCGACGGCCTAACCGTTCATTACGACGGTAAGCTTCTGACCCGATATTTGATCAAGAGCGGCGCGAAGCCGATTCTGTACCCTCTGCTGGGCCCTGACGGCCTGCCGATGACGCGTCGCTATCCGATCGAATCGGTGGGTGAGAGCGAGCGAGACGACCACCCCCATCATCGCAGCGTGTGGTTCACCCACGGCAACGTAAACGGCACCGACTTCTGGCTGGAAAAGGACGGCGTTGGCGGTCAGATCATTCATGAGAAGTTTGAGAAGGTTATTGATGGCGAAAACGCTCAGATCGTCTCGCTGAATCGCTGGGAAACGCCTGACGGCAAGATCCTTTGCCGCGATCGCCGCAGCATCACGTTCGGCCAAGACGAAGGGCGTCAGTACTTCGATTTCGACATCACCGTCACCGCTGGGGACGAGCCGGTCACCTTTGGCGATACGAAGGAAGGTGCCTTCGGTATCCGTGTCCCTGGCACGATGAAAGTCGATGCCAAGAAGGGGGGCACCATCGTCAATGACAGCGGCCAGAAGGATAAAGATGCCTGGGGCAAGAAGTCAGGCTGGGTTGATTACTACGGACCGGTGAAGGACAAGACGGTCGGCATCACGATCATGAACCATCCTTCCAGCTATGGCTATCCAACGTACTGGCACGTCCGCACATACGGCCTGTTCGCCGCGAATCCCTTCGGCGTACATGACTTCGTGGGCAAGGACGCCAAGTCAGGCGACTACACGATCGAGCCTGGTAAGTCGATGAACCTTCGCTATCGCGTTTTGCTACACGAAGGAACCACCGAAGACGCTGAAATCGCAGCTGCTTTTGCTCGCTACGAAAAGGTCAAGAAGTAAGACGGTCCACGTCGTAAATCTCGCTAATTCTTCGGAAATAGATCAAAGCCCAGGCAATTCGGTTGCCTGGGCTTTTTGTTCGCGCATGGGAAACAAATTTCCCATACTTCCTAGTCTATCTATGTCAAACTTTGACGCGTATGCTGCCGATACCTAACTTTGCAAACACTTAACCCAAGTTACCCAACCAGCCCATTCTCGATGGCGATTGAGTTTGAGCCGGATAGATACGGAGCATCCCCAACCTATGGCCGCTGAATCCCCGTGTTTCACGCAGCTGGAACACCTTCGGCAGTACATTTACCAGATTCTATGTGACAAAGAACAACTCGAGCCGGGCGTATTCCCTATGACCGAGCGTGTCATCGTGCGAGCCCAAGATCCATGCGGGATCTACTTTTGCTTGCACGGACCACGGAGCGTCAAATGCACGGCAATCTGGGAGACTGATACCAACACAATTTTGTTCTATGGAGCCAGTGGCGAGCGGTTCCTCAGAACGCAACTGTCGAGTGCTTCCGCCTTACAGGTGGCTGCCTGATATCAGGACCTCGGTCAATGGATTGGCCGACTGTCGCAAGATTGCTGGATCCTACTTTCATTCTTACAAACGCATAAACATGGAGGTTTATTCATATGCTAGTGCTTTCCCGCAAGGAAGGTGAGAAGCTTCGACTTGGCGAAGAGATCTTGATCACCGTGGTTAAAGTCGGTGCTGACAAGGTTCGCCTGGGGATTCAAGCACCTTCGAATTTACTGATTCTGCGCGACGAACTGGAGCTGCACGATCAGATTGAGGCCGAAGACGAAGAACGCATCACGCTGGTTTTCACGCAGGAAATCAACCAGCCGGTTGTCAAACCGATGCGGATCGCGGCCTAACGCGATTCCATGCAATGCGGTAGCGACTTGGACGCAGGCGAGCACGCCCAGTCGCTACACGCAAGTTCATGGAACCGCGATCATCATGCCGGCGACGGGCATGATTGCAGAACACGTAGGGTGGCTACAGCCTAACAAGAGCGAATGCCATCTTCCCAGTTTGGTGCGTCAGGCGGACGAAATGATGGCCGTCTGCCAGTACGCTGGTAGCCATCCTACGAGACGTGCGAGATCAGTAGTCGTACCGAGAGTTGCTCACAGCGCATAAAAAAATGAGGGGTATATACCACCCCTCATTCATCCTGTATCATCCGATACGTTCTCGCTAAATTACTCGCGAGGACGGATGGCACCCGTCAAACCGGAGTAATCGCAACGGTCTTCGTCGTGCCACAGTGGCAGACCTTGCTCGACGCGACGGCGAAGAACTTCAATCTTGGCTTCAGAGCCAGCTGGAGCGTCGGTCGGGATAAACTCATCACCAGCATCTGGGACGAAGTCTTCATCGTGGCCGAACTTCAGGATCGCATCGAAAACGTTCTTGATCTTCTGCATCTTCGTAAATACCTACTTTCAAACAGGGGCGCACTGGGCGTGATTTGGTACGGCTGACACAGCCGGATGGTTCATATCGATCAAGGCCAGCAGGGCAGAAACTCTGCCAGCTAACCTTTGCGGGTATTAAGAGCAATATCCGTTCGCTCGTGAGACAGCACATTGCCGACTCTGCTTCATCAACACGAGTTAAATGTTCGCGTTTTGAAAGCAGTGAACTAAAGGGCTCCAGACCCAAACAGTTCTCGGCTTGTAATGCTGACGACCTCCACTTCGACCATTAAAAATCAATAAATTCTTTGTGGGTCGAGAGTGTCTTGAGATTTGGCCGTTGATCTTCCCTAAGGATCCTCCTCAGGTCTGATCAAGCACACGATTATTTATCGATCGCTTAACGTGTCAATAGAATTTTCTGCGCCTTACCGCAAGGCGTGTTTTCCTACTAAGGTCAAACGACGACTTACCTTCCGATCTAAAGGATATGTTTGATTTCCCAAAAGGCAAAAACCTTCTAAGAACAACCAGCTAGAGCGGCGTTAGCTTCTTGTTAATGGAGATTTAACTTGCATTGATGGTTCACCGCACGGGTTGCCGAAACTGGACCGATCCGTGAAGCTGTATGGTTTACTCGGCAAGGCCCCTTGCCAAAACTTTTTTCCTTGCTTCGAATTTTTCCTCGCCCAGAGGTCCACTTGGGGGGCCGAAATGACCTGGATTCAAAAAGAAATCACACTCCGAGCTCGCTCGCGCGGCTTCCACCTGGTGACCAGAGAGATCCTTGCCGAACTGCCGGAACTGCGTGAATTCTCGGTAGGCTTGCTGAATGTCTTCATTCAGCACACGTCGGCCAGTCTGGGTATCAACGAGAATGCCGACCCAGACGTACGCATTGACCTGGAGATGGCCTTCTCGAAGATCGTTCACGAAGACTTCCCCTACGTCCACACGCTGGAAGGCCCCGATGACATGCCTGCCCACATCAAAGCGGCCATGATCGGTAGTAGCCTCAGCATTCCCATCACCGACGGAAAACTGAACCTGGGTATCTGGCAAGGCATCTATCTGTGCGAACACCGCAGCCACGCCAGCGGCCGTCGATTGGTGCTAACCATACAGGGAGAGCGAAGTTAGCTTCTGGCCACTTACGGCACAAAAAAAAAGAAGGTCCGCAGCACGGACCTCCCTTCGACATTAGTCGGATGATCTTTTGAATATGCCACTACTGGGCCGGGATCTGCATCGGCGGTGGAGGCAGCTTAATCGCCCCGTTTTCAGCCGCCATCGCCGCCAGGGCATCAGTGTAGGTGATCAACAGTCCATGTACATGCTGGAAGTCCGGTCGCTGCGTAAGCGGGGCATAATTGGCGTTGCCGGCAACCTGGTCGTAGCGGGCAATGCAGGCCTGTAGGATCTGGGGATTAGGGTGCGGACCTTGTTCGTAGATCTGCTTAGGTAAGCCGAGATATGCTTTCCACTGGTCGTCGAGCATGCTCCCCAGGCGATTCGAGGCGGCGGCTAACTCCATCCGCAACTGATCGACGCTGATACTGTTTTGCGGCGGTATAGCCGGAGTCAGTTCGACCGTTTGCTGGGGGACTTCATAGGCACCGACTTGTGCTGGTTCGACCAAAACGTTGTCGGAGTACTTTGTCAGCGTGGTCAGCAGTTCGGCCGCCGAAGCCGGCAGTACCGGCGTGTTGGTCGCTGGCTGCCCGGTTGGTGTTAAACCGGTGCTGGCGTAGTAGTTTCGATTGGCCCCTGGATCGATCTGCAGCGAACTGCCATCGACCGAAGCCCCGACGAACAATCCTCGGCTGCGGCTGTACGAATAGATCTCGCTCTTCAGGGATAAATCGGTCCCTGCCGAAGCATTTCGCCCCACGGGCCCTGCGGAAGCGGCCGCATCGACACCAATGGTGAACTTACCGTTGAGCAAGCCCTGAATGCTGTTACGGGTCATGAAGACCAAGACCACGTCGGTAGCTTGAATACCGGCTTGCCAGCCCACGCTACCACCGGTCATGGTGACGAACTGAGGTGGCTGCCAGGCTCGATTCTCGTCGCGAATCATCACCACGCCACGACCATGACGCACGCCAACGACGAAGCCCCCTTTGATCATATTTGGGATGACGACCACCCCTTCTGCCTTGGCGAGCATCGACTGTGGAATCCCACTAGCGGGGATCGCCATGATTTCGTTCAGGACGCCGGTGGCCTGCTGAACGATCATGTCTTCGCGACCTTGCTGAGCAAGGGCACTATGCACGGTAAGCAGCGAAAGGGTGATTGCAGCAAGAGCAACAGATGTGTGCCTGGTCATTTTTGAATTCTCCTCCGTGAACATGAACTGCCGCTAGCATTGGTAGCAGTGAGGCGACAGCCTGGGTTCGCCCAATGTATCGTAGCGGCAACAAAGGACAAACCTCGATTTGCCACGATTGAGTGGGCCTGGCTCCTTTTAGGTACTACGAATCGCATACCATTCCGTTCGCATCTGCCCCTTACTCTTCGGTGTGAAAGACGACGTACTTCTTCAACTTCACATCGACCCCGGGGATAATCCGCGCGGCGTTTTCGTGGTAGATCTTCTTCAAAACATCATCCGGCAATCCTATGCCGTAGATGTACCACAGCCCTTGCGGTGGCGGGACTTTCTCGGAGTAGGAGAAATATTCGTCGAAGGTCTCGAAGAACCGCCAGTAGTAGTGCAGGCGTTCTTCCGGCCAGGGACCATCGGTACCGAACAGTATCCGATCCTGGTACTTCATCACGAAATCACGCGACGTGTATGGCTGGCGTCCCAGTTCCGATATGCGCGATGCTGGTTCGACGTAAAGATTCGGGTATTTCTCGAGCCACTGGGCCACGATGGCCAGGTCTTCCGAGTCGTTTGCCATGTGGGCTCCAATGAAGATTGTCTCGGGGTGACGCTCGATCACCCGATTGCGTGCCGCCAGCAGTTCTTCCCGCGACGGGAACTTATCGCCGTAGAAACTCCAGTCGGGATGTCGCGATAACTCTTCCCAGCGTTCGTTCGTTTTGTCGATCGGGCGGAAGAAGGCCTCGGGATCGGCCGTATGAATGATCACCGGCAGCCCCAACTCGCCGCAGGCTTTCCAGATGGGGTCCCAGCGAGGATCATCAATCTTCAACAGCGATCCGTCGGCATCCTTGTATCCCAGCCCAAACTGCTTGAAAAGCTTGAGCCCGCTGGCCCCTTTCTTCTTCACTTCAGCCAGTTCCAGGGCCATTCGCCGACCAAACTCGGGACGCTGACAGGCCCATGTCTCAGGCTTCTCAGCGTCTCCATCCCCTTGCCAGTCGATATTCGCGTAAATCAGAAACCGATCGGGATACTTGGTCCACAGGTATTTGGCATGAGCGTCGAAGTCGTCCCCCAGCTTTCCATCGAGACTAACACATAACGCGATATTGTTGCGATCCATCACCCCGACGAAATCGTCTAGTTGTTCAGGCGAGTGTTTCAAGCGATAGCGGAAGTGGGTGTGATCGTCGACAACGGGGAACTTGGCTCGCGTCAGATTCGTCTGGCGGACCTTCAGCATCGCCTCGGGGCGAAACTCGCCAATGGCCAACGGACGTCCATTTTCGCCATCCAGCGGTGGGTCGGTCTCATCGTTCTGGCCGTAAGCGACGCTCGCACCGCTGGCAATAACAACCAGCAAACACCACAGCGATCGCAGGCGACGAGGGGGACAAAGCATGAAACTTTCCTTTCGTTGTCAACTTTTTTTGCCAGCCAGGGATAACCCTAGCAAGGCATTTTCTGTTGTCTAGCAGCAAGGGCGGACTTGTAGTGATTGGTACTCAAGCAAAATGGCCGTAAAATGTGGCGATCTACCCAATCTTCGAACTCTTGCGATGTTATGAGCCTCGACGAAACGCAAAAACAAACTCCGGGGCAACTAAGTGCGGCGAAACATCTCAGCCGCCCCAAGGGTCGCCCCCCTTGTGAGATACCTGGCTACGATCTGGATTCGTTGTTGGGGCGCGGAGCTTACGGCGAGGTCTGGGTCGCCACCGACCAGAACACCGGTCGCCGGGTCGCCATCAAAATCTACCACCACCGTGGGGCCCTGGACGAAAGCTTGATTGCGTCGGAAGTCGAGAAACTCGTCTTCCTGTCGGCCGATCGCTACGTCGTCCAGTTACTGGAAGTGGGCTGGAACGCGGAACCTCCCTATTATGTCATGGAATACCTTCCCAATGGTTCGCTGGAAGATCTCCTGCGTCGAGGGGGAGCCATGGAAATCGAGGCCGCGATTCAAACGTTCAAAGACGTCGTCATTGGTCTGTTGCATGCTCACGGGAAAGGCATTTTCCATTGTGATCTGAAGCCGGCCAATATCCTATTGGACCAGGACGGAAAGGCACGTATCGCCGATTTCGGCCAATCGCGGCTCTCTAACGACCAGCGACCGGCTCTGGGAACCTTGTTCTTCATGGCCCCGGAACAAGCCGATATCGAGGCCTCGCCCGACGTACGCTGGGATGTGTATGCATTAGGGGCCCTGCTCTATACGATGCTGGTTGGCGAGCCTCCGTTTCGCTCTTCTTCCAGTGTTGGAGAAATAGACTCGACATCAGGGCTACGCGATCGCCTGGAAAAATACCGCCGGGTCATTGCGATTTCCCCTCCGCCAGAGGCACACAAGAAGATCCGCGGTATCGATCGCGAACTGGTCCATCTCATCGACCGGGCCATTGCGGTCAATCCACGCGAACGATATCGCAATGTTCAGGAAATCTTCGATGCGTTGAACGAGCGAGAGCGCAATCGTTACCGCCGCCCACTTATCCTGCTGGGGATCTTGGGGCCGGCCATCCTGCTGACCATTGGCCTGTTCTTCGGCTGGCAGAACTACAAGGCTGTCATGCGTACCAGCGAAAACGCCATGATTGCCAAGACGTACGAAAGCAATCGTTTCGCGGCCGAGTTAGCCGCCACGAACGTCTCCAACGCGATCGAAGATCGCTTCAAAGAGGTGGAACGTCTTGCAACGGACCCCGAATTCGTCGACCTCTATCTCAATACCGTTTACGATCCAGACCTGAGCAAGCTACTGGAAAAGCTACACGAAGAGCGGGCCACCGGGGCAAATCAGACCCCCGAACGCATTGCGTTTCAAGAACACCCCAAGCGGCAAGCGTTGCAGAAGCGAATCCGCGCCCAGTTCGAGCTTCCTTCGCAAAAGAACACGGCCAGTTGGTTCGTGACCGATGCCCAAGGATTTCATATCGCCTCGTCGTTCGACGTCGATCCGTCCGTGTCGCCCATTGGTGGTTATTTCGGCTATCGAACGTATTTCCACGGGGGCAGTGCCGATCTCGCGCCGACAGACCCTACGCCAGAGCCGATCCACGATACGCACCTTTCGGCCGTGTTCCTCAGTACCGCGTCGGGGACGTGGAAGGTCGCCATGTCGACTCCCCTGCGTACCAATGGCAAGATCGTGGGGATCGTGGCGATGTCGATCGACGTTGGGAAGTTCACGAGCCTGGAACCGGCCGAACATCAGTTTGCCGTTTTGGTCGACGGACGCGACGCCCCCACCCAAGGAGTCATCCTGCAGCACCCCCTCTTTGACAAGTTGCTCGAACAAGGCGAAATCGTCCCGATCCGCTTTTCGGAAGAGGACAAGTACCGCGTTAAGCTTGGCAAGTTCGAAGCCGGAATTCCGGTCGTTGGCCAAGATCCGATTGGTCGCGACAACCTCGGCAAAGAGTATGACAAGTCGTGGATCTTCGCTGCTAAGCGTGTCTCGCTGCCTCATCGAACGCAACAAACCGAGCAAGACCCCGGTTCCACCGGCCTGGTCGTGGTGGTGCAGGAAGACCACCGGTTTGCCGTGAAACCGATCTACGAACTGGGCGATCAGCTTTCGCGACAGGCCATCCTGGCGGCCAGCTTGATTATTCTCGTCATTCTGACGCTATGGTATTTTGTGGTAAGGGCTCTGCGTCGCGTGAAAGTCGGAGCCATGGCCATCGGCGATACAAGCAGTGTCATTCCACCCCATGAATTGACGACGATTATCGCGCCGGCCAAGACAGGCAAGAAACCATAATCCAGGGGCCAGAATGGCTGAATTGTTCGCCCGAGATACGCTTTCCTCGCAGCGTTGGCGACGACGGCTGGTTCCCAATCAGCCGTTTGTCCTGGGGCGTTCGACACCGTCCTATCCCATCTCGTGGGACAAGCAGGTCTCGTCGAAGCATGCCCAACTGAACTGGAACGGCGTGCAGTTGGAGATCCGGAAGTTCGAAGAAGCTGGCAACCCGATCTTTTATGATTCGCGGCCGCGTATCTCGTTCATGCTCGACCCAGGCGAGCATTTCGTCATTGGGCACACCGAGTTTCTTCTGGAAGATTCCGAGCCGACGATGCCGTTGCCGCATCGCAGCCCCCGCACCGAAGTCACCATCCGCCCCGAAGAGATCCGCCGAACCTCTTTTCGCAAAACGCCGGGCCGGATCGAGATGCTGACCGATTTGGTCTCGAAGATGACCGCTTCGACCGACCACGAACAGCTCATCACGATCACACTACAGCAGCTTTTACATGGCATTCCGCACGCCACCGATGTTCAGCTTCTGGAACAGACCACCAAAGACGAGCCTCATAGCTTCTCCCCGATTGCCTGGGACAGTCGCGACGGCGTATCGACGCCGGGGGGTTCGAGCCAAAGCCTGATCGAGAACGCGATCGGTTCTCAGATGTGTGTCTTGCATGTCTGGCCCAACGAACCCGACCCGGCTGATGCTGAATTCACGCAAATCGCCGGGCATGATTGGGCGATGTGCATTCCCTTGGAAATCAAGCTGCATCAAGCGGCCGCGCTGTACATTTCCGGCAGGCGAGCACGGCTCGAAGGCAATCTATCCGAGGTCGAGATCCTGCAAGACGACATCAAGTTTGCGGAACTGGTCGGTTCGACGTTCGCTAATCTCTCGCGCAACATGGCCCTCGAACGCCGGCAATCGCAGTTGAACCAGTTCTTCACGCCGGGTCTCTTGGATCAGGTTTCGACCGACATTGAAAGTTACCTGGCTCCGCGAGAAGCTGGCTTGATGGTCCTGTTTTGCGACCTGCGGGGTTTCTCGACCGCCACGGAAGAGAACATCGATCGCCTGATTCCTTACCTGCATCAGACCAGCGAAACCCTTTCGATCATTACTTCGGCAATCCTGGCCCAGCAGGGAGTTATCGGCGATTTCCATGGGGACGCGGTCATGGGCTTCTGGGGCTGGCCCATTGCGACATCCGAGAACCCGCTAGGCTGCATTCAAGCTGCCTGGGAGATTGTGCAAGCGCTCGCCGGGACCGAGTTCCTTTGCAGCGATACACCAGCCCAAGCCGGCATTGGTATTGCCGCCGGGCAAGCGGTTGCCGGCATGATCGGTAGCCGCGACCAGGTCAAAGTGACCGCCTTTGGTCCTCCCGTCAATTTGGCTTCGCGAATCGAAGGCATGACCAAACCGCTGGGCATTCCCCTTCTGCTGGATGAACAGGCCGCCGTCCAACTGCAAAGCCATCCGTCGATGCCCCCGAATACGTTCTTACGCCTGGGAAGCTTTCGGCTGTCGGGGCTGCGGCAAACGACGCAGATCTTCACGATCAATTCCGGCGAACTCCCCTGGTTGCCGAATTTTTCGCAGGGGCTGATCTCGTTCGAGGAAGGCAACTGGCCGCGGGCGATCTCGACGCTTGAGTCGCTGCCTATGCAGTTCGGTCCGCGCAACCTTCTGCTGCAGTTTATGCAGAGCTACGAGAATCAATGCCCTGCTGATTGGAGCGGCACCATCGAGCGACACACCAAGTAGCTACCGCGTCGCCGGAGAAGCCGCCGGCTGCGTATCGGCACCCATCTCGCGCCAGAAGCGTTTGAACTCGGCCGCGATAAAGAACGAACCAGTGACGACCAGCACATCGTCCTTACCGGTCGCTGCCAACGCTTCATGAAACGCGACCTTGGCCTCGTCGGCCGTATATATCGGCAGCGAGCGATCGCACTCGATCGACTCGATCACCTTCAGAAGCTGTTCGGGACTGGTGGCCCTGCTGCTGAAACCATATTTAGTGAGCCAGGCCTGATGAAACACCCCGAGCAAATGCGAGAGAACGGCGGCATGATCCTTATCGCCACTGGAAGCAAAGACCAGGTGACGCCGTCGATCCGGGAAATGCTTATTCAAAACCGTTACCAGCGCAGCAGCTGAAGCATCGTTGTGAGCCGCATCGACTATTACCACCGGACGCTCCGATAAACATTCAATGCGTGCTGGCAGTTGCGTTGTGATCAGCCCGGTCGGCAGGGCTTCCGGCGGAATCGCGTGCCCCATCTCGCGCAGCTTTTCAACGGCTGCAATGGCCAGCCCAGCGTTGGCAACCTGGTGATCTCCCTTAACGCCAATTGCCAGCTGCTGCTTCGGTTTCGCGTGCCACTGGAATTCAAACGCCTGCTGAAAGAGCCCAGCGGCCTCCGCTTTCTGCCAAGAGTCGGGCAAAGGAACACTGGTAAACTGATCGCCGAGTTGTTCGAGCGTCGAATCGTTCCGCCGGGAAACGTCGATGATCACCTGCTGAGCTTCCGCGGCCATCACACCACTGACGACCGGGATGCCTGGCTTGATGATCCCAGCTTTCTCTCCGGCAATCTCTGCGAGAGTGTTTCCTAAAAGGGCCGTATGATCGCGGCTGATACTGGTAATGATGCACAGCAGTGGTTGGCACACGTTGGTCGAATCGAGTCGGCCACCCAAGCCCACTTCGATCACAGCAAAGTCCACGCCTCGCTCGGCAAACAGCAGAAAGCCCATCGCCGTGGTTATCTCAAAGAAAGTCAGACGGTCGTCGGCGCTGGCGGACTCGTCCATCTGAGCCACAACCGGGCGAACGGCATTCACCAGCCCGATAATGTCCTCGGCAGTGCAGTTCCCTCCGTCGAGCCAATAACGTTCTTCAAGCCTCTCTAGGTGGGGCGAGGTGAACCGCCCGACATGGTAGCCTGCTTTCCACAGAATGTTGGAAAGAAACGCCGAGGTCGATCCCTTTCCCTTCGTACCGGCGACGTGCACGATCTTTAGCTGGTTTTGGGGGTCCCCCAGTCGCTGCAGGAAGGCCTGCATCCGATCGAGCTTGAAATTCCGCGACCGGTAGGGAATGTCGGTGGTTCGCTCGTAATTGATCCGCTGAAACAACCAGTCCAGTGCTTCCTGGTACTGTTGCGAATCGGTAACGGATTGACTGGCGTCCAACGAGGTGACTTTCTCGGAGCGGAAGCGGGTAGTGGCAACGAATGTCACTTCCTATCTTAACGAAAAAGGGGCTCTGCCTCACCGGCATCCACTGTTCCCACGGTGAAAACGGCAAACTGAACGCGCGGGCCAAGAATAAAAAAAGGCCGGTTCACTGCGGGGTGAACCGGCCTGAGTCAGGAGACGGACGTTTTGGTTAACGGGGGTTCGTTTCGTTGGACGGACGAAACGAAAAGTTGGAGGTTGCACGATGACGTTCGGGGGAACATTTCGTACGAGCTTGTCCTAGAGCAAAGCATCAGGCGTGCCAAACCTGCCAACAATCTTTCCTCGAAAACTACAAAGCGTTTGATTTCAACGGGTTACAAATTGTCTCGCAAAATTTCTGCTAGCAGCGCGAGCGTTCCCATTTGTAACGTTTGCAATTTGTACAAACGACCTTTTGAAGTTCCTACGCAAACCAGGCGTCCAGGCGATTACAACTTATTGCGAAGCGAGACCTCGCCACCAAATCGAGTGGCGATCGTGCGGTAGACGTTTAGGTCAACCGTTTCGGTAACCTTGCTCACGCTACCGTCGACAAACGCGACGTTGACCACGCCAGGGTGGAAGCTACGAGCCGTGACGGCTGCCATGCAAGGGTTCTGATCAACGTCCCCAGCACCTTCCGCGTTGTTCACAAAGTCGGCCGGCTGCAAACGACCATCGATGTTAAAGATGGTATTCGGGGTGAAAAACGCCGTATAACCCGTTTGCTGGACATTGCCACTAACCCATTGCGTATGCCCTGCCGGAGCCGTGCTCGAGGTCACATTGCTGTTGATTTCACCAGCGACCGCGGAAAGGGCCGGAATGCCGGTCGAGTTGTCGTAGACCGAAGATGAGTGGAATCGCGTAAACGCGTTCACCTCCGAAAGTGCCATTGTGTTGCTGGTACCGTCGGCGAATTCCGCGATCCGTGTAAAGCGATTCGCTCCGAAAGCCCCGTCGCCCGACTGGGACCCGTCATAAACCAAAAAGGTTCCGATCGACATCGCATAGTTCGACGGGAAGTGATCTGGAATACCATCACCAGTGACGTCGACCGAGCGGAGGTTCACCTCGGAAGGACACTTGAGCATGTCGAGTTCAATCGCCGGCAGAGGAACACCCACGTTCAAGACGTTCGAGGCCGATCCGTTCGATTGATAGGCCGTGTAAGAGGTTCCCCAATCGATGGCTGCCTCCAGCGGGCCTTGTTCGATGAATGGCAAAAGTCGGGCAAACCCTGACCACTGGCCACCGTTGTCCCACGATGGGGGAAACGAGTCATAGGTATCGTGATAGGTAAGACATGCCAGCGAAAGCTGCTTAAGATTATTGGTGCACTGTATTCGCCGAGCCGATTCGCGTGCCTGCTGCACAGCCGGCATCAGCAGCCCGACCAGCACACCAATAATGGCGATCACAACGAGTAATTCGACAAGCGTGAAACCGTGACGATGTTTCATTCGAGACGACCCTTGGAAAAGCTCAGGCAGGGAGTAGGGGGGAACAAGAAACTTTCCCCCGCGCTAGGTACATGAATGATACCCACCTATGCCACATAAACCGAGTGATTTTGCTACGATTTTCGTCGTTATTTTAGCAGGCGGGGCTAGCTCAGGCATTAAAAAACGCCACCTCGGAACGATTTTCGAGGTGGCGATGCTGATTTTAAGGCTCAGACTCGGTCTCAACAACAATCGCTACAGGTCGTTGCGATTTAAGACTTCGCCGTTGTTTCGGGTTGCCGCGGCTCGGTAGACACTCAGGTTAACCGTGTCCGTCACACGCGAAACCGAGCCATCCATGAACGCCACATTGACGACGCCAGGGTGGTAACTGCGGGCAGTTACGGCCGCCAGGGTCGGATTCGAGCTCAGGCCACTTCGATCTTCACGATTGTTGGTGAAGTCGGCTGGAGTTGGACGACCGGCACCGATGTTAAAGTCGGTATTGGGCGGGAAGAAAGCGGTGAAACCGGTTTGATGCGTCTTACCATCGACCCACTCGGTGTGTCCTGAATTTCGGGTCGCGGTGGTCACGGTCGACTCGATATACGAAGCGACATTCGGGAACGAATTGATCTCGGCGGTTCCGTAGGTCGCGCTGTCGCGATCGTAGTGAGTGTAGGCCTTCACCTCGGAGAATCCCATGGTGTTGCTGGTCCCATCAGTCATATCCGCCATTCGTAGATTCTTACTGGGAACGAACGCCCCTTCACCCCCACTGGATCCATTAAATACGTACCAGACACCCATGTTGATGGCGTAGTTCAGGGGGTAGTTCTCGGGACGTCCCGAGCTATCAAGTCGCTGCTGATCCTTCACTTCCGAAGGGCAAAGCAGAGCATCAATTCGCAATGCAGGCAGCGGAATACCATTAATCAGTGTCTCGCGCGAACCGCCGTAGTGGTATTCGTGGTAGTCGACGCTGTAATCGATCTCGGTCTCGATGGCCTTCTGCTCCAGGAAAGGAAGCAAACGAGCCTGAGCCGACCACTGATTGTTTCCGCCCTGAAAGCTCGTCGGAAACTTGGTGAATGTGTCGTGGTAGTTGTGCGTAGCCAAGATCCATTGCTTCAGCTGATTGGTGCACTGCATCCGCCGAGCGGCTTCACGAGCCTGCTGTACGGCAGGTAGGAGCAGTGCAATCAGAATGCCGATGATGGCAATCACAACCAACAATTCAACAAGGGTAAAACCTTTTCTCTTCATCCGGCGGGGGCCTTCTCTATACGGGATCACTGTGGGAGTTGAGAACTCGATAGGCCAACAAAGCAGGGCTTTATGATACAAAGTCTCAGTCCATTTAATAGACCTGACGGGGGATTCACACCTAATTAATCTCGAACTATTCCCCTTACCCCCGATTGGCGAAGAGGGGGACCTAAACCCAATCCTGGCCCCTATAAGCGGTAGAAGTCGGACATTAAGTAGGGAAGATCGTGTGAAGTCCCGGCCAGACGCCAGCTTGGTTCCTTGTCACTTTGGCACAGCGGATTTATAGTCGGACTTTTCCCTCTTTTGTTCTTCCTTAGGCAGAAGGAAAGAGAAAAGCAGCCACCGCTAGCCGAACCAAGCTGGCTGAACTGCGTAAACAGGGGATATCGGCTCGAAACGCCCTCTTTGTAAGGCACATCGGCACGCCATCATCCACTGCTAATCCTTTCCTCCTCACTATTAAGCACCACCGTGGCTTGAAACAGGTTCCATGGCATCGGTAGAAACTCAACCGCAAGCGTCTAAATCCTCGTCCGACAACGAAGTCATCATTGAAACGCGTAATCTGACCAAGATTTACCGCGACTTCTGGGGACGTCAAAAAGTCCGAGCCCTCAAGGCACTCGACCTGGAAGTGCGTCGCGGCGAAATCTTCGGCCTGTTGGGGCCGAACGGTTCCGGCAAGTCGACCACGATGAAGCTTCTGCTAGGTCTGCTCTTCCCTACCAGCGGCCAGGCCCTGGTCTTTGGGCAAGATCCGTCCAGCATCGCCACGAAGGAACGTATCGGCTACCTGCCGGAAGAGTCGTACCTGTACCGCTTTCTCGATGCCCGCGAAACGCTCAACTTCTACGGCCAGCTGTTCAACATGCCAGCCGATGTTCGCCAGAAGCGGGTCAACGACCTGATCGAGATGGTCGGGCTGAAGTGGGCCGAACGCCGCCAGTTGAAGGAATACTCCAAGGGTATGACCCGTCGTATTGGTCTGGCCCAGGCCCTGATCAACGACCCCGAGCTCATCTTCCTCGACGAACCGACCACCGGTTTGGACCCGATCGGTATTCGCGAGATGAAAGACCTGATCCTGAAATTGAAGGACGAAGGCAAAACCGTCCTGGTCACCAGCCACCAACTGGCCGACCTGCAGGACGTTGCCGACCGTATCGCCATTCTGCACCAAGGCGAACTGAAAGAACTCGGCCGCGTCGATGCCCTGCTGAAGGTCAGCGACGAAACGCAGATCCGCGCTAAAGGGGTCAGCGAAGAAGCCAAGGCTGAAATCCGAGCAATCCTCGAACGGGAACATGCCGAGAACATCTCGGTCGAGAACCCAACCACCACGCTGGAAGAACTCTTCCTGAATATCGTCCGCGAGAGTGAAGCCCGACCTGGTCGCCGTGCCGGTTCGGACCGTTCTTAGTCCCGTCGCCTACGCACCTAGGCCCAACCTTCCACGCGAATCATCGATTAAGAAATAGTCACCATGGGGATTGAAGATACCATCCAGCCGCTCAGCGAGTGGCTCCTTCCCATCCCGGGGCAGCAACTCGGCGGACTCCTCACGTTCCTGATTGCCATTGTCATCCTGATCGTCTGCGGTCTGGTGTTCGGGTTTATCGTGTCGGTGTTCCGCAATGGTCCATTCGAGGCCTTTTACGCGGTCTTCGGGACGGCTGTGAAGGCGGTGCCAGAGCTCCTTTCGATCTCCCCTCGCCGCGTGTGGGCAATGACCTGGCTCGCGTTTCAGGAAGCGATTCGCAAGAAGGCTCTCTTGGTCTTTGCGCTGTTCATGGTGGTGCTGCTGTTCGCTGGCTGGTACATCAACCCCAGTGCCGAACAGCCTGTACGTCTCTACCTTACCTTCGTGCTGACGTTCCCCAAGTGGCTGGTCCTGCTGCTGGTGATCGCGTTGAGCGTGTTCAGCCTGCCAGACGATATCAAACGCCGTACGATTTACACCATCTATACGAAACCTGTTCTGCCGAGCGAGCTGTTCCTTGGCCGTCTGTTTGGTTTTGTCGGTGTGGGGACGATCGTCTTGTTCGCGATGGCGTTGGTTTCCTACGTCTTTCTGCTGCAAGGCTTTAACCACACCCACTACGTCACTGCCGACGACCTGGTCGCTGGCGAAAACGGTACCTTAATTGGTGAAACCACGGAAGCCGCCGGTCACAAGCACGCGATCACCATCTATCCCGATGGCAACGGCGAAACCGACCGCACCCACGAGCACCGTCACGCGATCAGCACCAACGAAGGGGCCAGCGGCGACGAGAAGTACGTCGTGCACGGCCCAACCGATATGTTCCAGGCCCGCGTGCGTCACATCGGTACGGTCCGTTTCCTTGATCGTGCAGGTAAAAATGCAGCCCCGCGCGGCATCAATGTCGGTAAGGAATGGGAATACTTCAGCTACATCGAAGGGGGCTCGTTCGGTGCCGCGATCTTCACCTTCGAAGACGTCAATGAAGGAATGCTCACCGAAGTTACCGACGGCGACCAGACAAAGCAGATGCTGCCGGTCGAATTCAACCTCAGTGTGTTCCGTACCTACAAAGGGATCATCACCGAAGGTATCCGCGGTAACTACTACCTGAAGAACCCCGAGACAGGTGCTCGCAGTATCGCGATCCCCTTCACGGCCAAGGAAGTGTCCGATCTGCACTACATTCCACGCACACTTTCCAACTTCAAGGCCGACTCCGACAAGCCGGAACTCGACCTGCTGGAAGACCTGGTCACCGAAGATGGAGGCCGCCTGGAACTGTGGATCCAATGCGTTGAACCAGGTCAGTACTTTGGTGTCGCCCAAAACACCGTGTACATCCTGGAAGCCAACCGCAACTTCACCATGAATTACATCAAATGCTACTTGGGCATTTGGTTCCAGGTGATCCTGGTCATCACGTTCGGCCTGGTATTCAGTACCTTCCTGAATGGTCCGGTGGCCTTGCTGGCCTCGTTCCTGGCACTGGGTTACGGCAGCATCGCTGGTGAAGTGAAAGGCCTGGCCCGAAATGTGATCTTCGGCGAGAAAACTGGCTGGTACGGGGGTGGTCCCGCGGAAGCCATGGTGCGACTATTCACACAGAAGAACATCATGACCGAACTGGGCGACTACTTTTGGGTAGACGTCGTCAAAGGGATCGACATGGTATTCGCGTTCATGATTTATGCATTTGTGAACATGCTGCCTGACTACGGCATGTTCGACACACAAGGTTTCGTGGTCGACGGTTATAACATCCCCATCGCAGTCGTCGCGCAACAATTTATCACGGTTCTCGGCTTCCTCGTCGCCCTGGTGGCGGTGGGTTACTTCTTTCTGAAATCGAAAGAAATCGCGGCATGAACAAGAATAAATCTTTTCAACATAAAGTTATCTACGGCGTTTGCATGATCGTGATCTTGATCGCGGTCTCGCTGATCAGCCGTCCGGCGACTTCCGACCAACCAGGCGGGATGCTCGCCCAGATGCGTCGCGACTATCACATTTCGGACGCCCAACTCGGTAAGGTCGATCCGGCTAGCGAAGCGATGCGTTTGTCTCTGCTGGGTCTCGACGGGGTGGCGATCACGTTCCTCTGGAGCAACCTGAACGAGTACCAGAAGACCGAGCAGTACACCTTGATGGAGGCAACCGCCAAGACCATCTCGTACTTGAACCCTCACCTTTTGAAGGTTTGGGAATTCCAGGCCTGGAACCTCTCGTACAACGTCTCGCGTGAGTTCGACAACTACGAACACCGCTACCTGTGGGTTAAACGCGGGATCAACTACCACATGGACGGGACCGAGTACAACTACAATGAACCACGCATGATGAACTCGATTGCCCACTTCTTCGGCAACAAGTTCGGTAATGCAGACGAGAAAGAACAGTACCGCGAACTCTTCCCCGAAGATGATCTCTTCCACGACGAAATTCAAAAGCACCTTGAAGGCACCGCGTACTCGGTGACCGAAGATGCCGAAGGGGTCCAGGAAGGCAAGCCCGATCACTGGCTCGTCGCACGTCTGTGGGATAAGTGGGCAACCGAAGTGGTCGACAATGGTCTAGGTAGCATCGGGGCCATGTCGCCGACGATCTTCTACCAATATCCTGCCAAGCGTCTGATGAACTTCGGTGAAGCGATCGAAAAAGAAGGCCATATCTCCGAGAAAGCTCAGGCCGCCTGGGCTCAGGCACTTGAAGAATGGAAAGAATATGGCGATCACGAACTCCCTTCGACCTACGGCATTCCGATCAAGCTGAACGACGCAGTTCGTTTGGGCAAAGAAATCGACGAAGCCGCCAACAACTTCGACAACACCTACAACGACTACTCGACCGAAGTCCAGGACGAGAAAATCGCCAAGCTTCCCGAGGAGACCAGAAAGGCACTCGACACGCCGGAAGAAGACCGCACTGAAGAACAGATTCAGCTGATCAAATCGGTTCAACACACCTTGCAGGTTTCTCGAATTGAAGTCGTTAAGAAGATCCAAGACAAGGCCAACGCCTTGAAGAAGGAAAAGCCTGACTCCGAAGAAGCGAAGACGCTGTCGCAAGCTGCCTTGGAAGCATCGCGTGAAGCAAATCGCCTGGACGAGATGGAGTTCCTCAAGGGGGTCATCGATCGCCAGAAGGACATCGTCGCGTTCAACTATTGGCAAACGCGGGCTCAATCGGAAAGCACCGATCGTACGATTGAAGCGCGTCGTCTGGTCTATGAAGCCCATGAAGCCTACAAGGACGCTAACCTGGTCAAGGCACGCGAACTGTACGAACAGGCCTGGGAAAAGTGGATCGCCATCTACGACGACTACCCAGAATTGCGAGATGACGCCTCGGCAGACGTTCTATCCGATTCCATCAAGGAATACCGGGCCCTGCTGAACCAGTTCGACCAAGACATTTCGCCGAACTTCCCGTTGATAGACATCCTTCGTTCCAACTCGGACATCTTCGTCGAACCAGTCTGGAATCCCGATGACGCCCCGACTCCGGCGGCAGCCATGCCGGAAGAAGAGAAGGAAGCCGAAGCATCCGACGACAAGCCGATGGATGCCGAGAAGCCTGCGGCAACCCAGGAGAAACCAACGGAAGAAAAGCCAATGGAAACTCCGACCAAGGAAGAAACATCCGCGGAATCGCCAGCCACTGAGAAGCCAGCTGAAACGTCGGCGGAACCAGAAGCGAGCGAAGCCAAACCGGTTGAAGAGCCTGCCGAAACCCAGGAAGAAGCGGTGCCGTCCGCAGAATCGACCTCTGCCCAGTCGTAAGGCGGAACTCGAGTGAGCAAGACCTCTCCCGAAAATAACGAGGCTCGATCCCCGGCGGATCGAGCCTTCTTCCTTTACCAGCGGCTGGTTGCGCTGTTTCTGTTGATCCTGGTCGCCGTGACCTATCCGTTGTGGATCGACCAAACCGCGTTCCCCGCGGTTCCTGTTGTAAGCGAGCTGTGCGCTGTCCCTGGCCTGGTCGATGTCATCCTCGTGGCAGTGCTAGTCCTGATCGCGGTGGCCAATGTGTGCCTGGGCCCCCAATCGCCCGCGTCTTCCAAGCTATGGATCGCCAACAGTGTCGTGCTGATTTTGTGCTTCCTGCTCAATCAACATCGCTTCCAACCATGGGCCTATCAGTTTGCGGTTCTCGGATTGATTTTCGGCCTGGCTCCGGCCAGAAATGCCCGGCAATTGACGATGTGGATTACGCTGAGCATTTACTTCTACTCGGCACTGTCGAAGCTGAACCCTTCGTTTGCCAACGAACTGGGCTCCGACTTCCTGGTCACAATCAGTTCGATTGTGGGAGCCTTCCTTTCACCCGATCAACTCGCGTCGTGGAAGTGGCTGGCCCTAGGCTTCCCTCTGTTTGAACTGTTGGCGTTTCTCTTTCTGCTACTACCGCGAACCAGAAAACTAGGCGTCGTTGCGGCGTGCATCATGCATGTCGGCCTGATCGTGGTGCTGGGGCCTCTCGGGCTTTCGCATAGCTGGGGCGTGCTGCTGTGGAACGTCTTCTTCTTCACTCAGGCCATCTTGCTGTTTGGATTTACCCAGTCTAACAAAGAAACCGAAACCGCACCGGCCATCTCCACTCGCCTGAGAATCGCCCAGGCAATTTGCGGCCTGGTGATTTTGTTTCCCACGCTCGAAATCATCGGGCTAGGCGATCCCTGGCCTGCCTGGGGACTGTATGCGTCGCATGTCGGGCGAACACACTTGTTCCTTTCCCGGCACGCCGTCGAGCACCTCCCCAGGTCGCTGCGGAGCTATGTCGATACCGAATCGTCCGATGACCTGTTCGTCCCGGTCCATCTCGAACAATGGTCACTCGAGGCCACCGGTGCCCCCATCTACCCTGGCCAGCGTTTCTCGCTCGCGGCCGCGCGAGCGTTCATTAACCAAACCGATACAGCGAGTGCTGCACGGGTAGTCATCGAGTCCCCCGCAGGCCGCCTGCAAGACGATCGCGAAGCAGACACGTTCTCCGGCGATAAGATCGCCATGGAAGCAGACCGTCGTTTCTGGTTGAACACGAAACCACGCGACACTTTCTTCAGCAGTCGTTAGTGTTTTCGGCCTGCGAAGAGGGCGACTGACCCCAGTTGCTCGATCTCGACCTCTACCAGGCACGTCTCCAGAACTTCCCTGAGCGATGCCTGCGTGTCTTCCTCGTTGCCAAAGATTCCCTTGCGGTTGTACGAGGCCATCACCTGACGTCCCAACCACGAGCCAGGCCTGGGCTGGCCCAAGATCGTTGCGCCGAAAAGCTTTCCTTCGGCCACCAGCGCCGAAGTGGCATGCGCGACAACTTGCTGCCGAAACGCCACATCTCCCGGCAAGCAGTGCAGCACGTACATCAGAGACACCGACGTGAAGGGCACCATCTGCGAATCGAACGGCTCGGCCAGGTTGGCTTCGTACGTTTCCACTTGGTAGCGTTTTAGCTTCGCGGCAGCCGCGGCCAGGCAATTGGGATTGGCGTCTAACAATCCGATTCGGGCATTGGGCGAAAACACCGAACAGTGATCAGGAAAGAAGCCTGTCCCTACGCCGATATCCAGATGATTGTCGGTCGCGTGCTCGTCGAACCAGGCTTCCAACATCGAGGTCGGACAGCTCCAAAACCATCGATTAGACACCCCATGCACAATCAAGTCGTACCAGCGCAGCAGCCTGGGAGTATAGATCTTATGTCCGGAATCGACATCCAAATTATCGGTGTTTGTCGAAGTCATGACAAAACGAACCGTTTTCCAAAATTGAGGGAGGAAAGCAGAAACAATCCGTTGATTTCCCGAACAAATTGGTGTCTGCTGATAGGACACCCCCGCTTTTGAGCTAATAGCAAGCGACATTAATTCGTCGCGCAACCACTATGAAAGACGATACCACGAGGGGAGTCTGGTTCCCTTTGTATCAAGAATTCGTCGAGCGTTGGGCCGCGGACTCTCCGCCGGACCTTGGGGGTTTCATTTCCCGCGTTTCTCCAGATGAACGTTTCGATCTGTTTCGTCAGTTAGTAATGCTCGATGTTTGCGAGCGTCAGAAGCGGGGTCTCGAAGCAGGCAAAGCGTATTACAGTGCCCGTTTCCCTGAGTTCCAACCGCTGATTCAAAATGTCTTCGATCGGATCGTGGAAGAACTGGGCGAAACCCGCGGCTCCGGTTCCACGTCGCGCGATACCCACACGAACTTCTCCCTCGATCAAACCTCATCCCACGGCGACCCTCACACTCAGCACTTGTGGGAAGCGCTGCAAGACTGCCAGGCTCACCCCAACGAAGTTATCGGGCTGCAAGCGGGCGAATATCAGTTCCTGGAACTGATCGCCCAGGGAGGCATGGGCACCGTCTACCGAGCTCGCCACCGCACACTCGACCGCCTGGCGGCCATCAAGCTGATGCGTCCGGAAGCCTCGACCGACCGGTTCATTCGCGAAGCCAAGCTGCTCGCCCGCATCCGTTCGCCGCACGTTGTTTCCGTGTACGACTTCTCGGTCCTCCCCAAAGGTTCGCCGCTGATCGTGATGGAATGGATCGAAGGGGTCGACCTGAAACGCATCATCAAAGATAGCCCCGATCACATCCCCGAAGAAAAGATCATCCAGTGGATGCAGCAGGTTTGCGAAGGGATGAACGCTGCGGCGAAGCTCGGCGTGACCCATCGTGACGTGAAGCCTTCGAACATCCTGATCGACCGAGACGGCTACGCCCTGGTGGCCGACTTCGGCTTGGCTCGCAGCGGCATCTCGTCGACCGACTTCTCGATCTCCGGCAACATGATGGGCACACCGCTGTACATGGCCCCCGAACAAGCCGAAGACCCACGCAACGTCGACGTTCGCAGCGATATTTACGCGTTCGGCGGTACGTTCTACCACGCCGTTACCGGCCAGCCCCCGTTTGTCGGCGAGACCGCGTTCAGCATCTTGTTCAAGCACAAGATGGAACCGATCGTGCCTCCCAAGACCCACAACCCAAACATATCGGATCGTGTGAACGACATCATCGAACGCTGCCTTGCCAAGAGCCCGCGAGATCGCTTTCAGTCGTTCGACGAGATCCTCTCGCAGCTCCGCAGCCCGGCCGACAGCGTCTCGCCGTGGCAGTTCAGCGACAGCAAGATCCTCCAGTCATTCCGGGCGATGTTCGAGGATCAGAAGAACGACTACATCCACCACCCAGAAAAGTTCCTGCGGCCCGATCCCTACTATCTGCCCAATGGACGGCGTCTGGAAATCGTGTGCGGCGATGTCACCAAGCAGCATGTCGACGCGATTGTCAGTTCGACCGATTGCCGCCTGTCGCTCGACATGGGGTTAGCTAAAGCAGTCGCCGACGCAGGCGGGCCACTGATCGAGTTTGACATACGACGACTGGGCATCAACCGCGTACCGCCAGGACGCGTCATCGTTACCCCAGGCAGCGAACTACCGGCGCTCTACGTATTCCATTCGATCACCCGTAGCGAAGTGACCGGCGTTACCCCGAGCCGCGACTTGATCTCCGAAATCGTCTCGAACTGCATGTATAACGCCACCACGCTCGGCATCGAGTCGATTGCATTTCCGCTGATTGGTACCGGAATCAGCCGCTTCACGGAAGAAGTCTGTCTCGATACGCTCTTCCGTAACCTGGTCCGTCGCCTTCTTTACGAGCCCACCAGTTTGAAGATCGCTCGCATCGTCATCCGTCCGACCAAGGACAAAGAGCAAATCGTCTAGCGTTCGCTCTCAGGTCACTTTGGCGCGGTTGTAACGATTGCCCCTCCTTTCGCCGCTGAAAAGTGGCTACGCCTTCTACCATTCTCATTTGCACGCAGGTCAGGGCTGCAACTTTTGCGACCTATGGTTGAACAATGGGTCTGTCCCCTACCAGCCGTTAGGTCCCTGATATCGTGCAAGAATTGTCTTCCAATCCGAACCCATCTACTCCGCGTCCCTGGTCGGCATGGGCCATCGTTGCCGCCACCCTGTTGGCCGCTGCGATCGCCGTGAGTCCCAATGGGGCCGATCCCGATTTATGGGGACACGTTCAATACGGCCGAGATGCTCTGCACGAAGGACTCGCCCGTACGACCACTTACAGCTACACCGCCAACGGCTACCGCTGGATCAATCACGAGAACCTCAGCGAACTGGCCCTGGCCATCGGTGTCGACACGATCGGCCCCGCCGGATTGCTGGTCCTGAAAACTCTACTCGGCCTGGCGATTTGCCTGGTTCCGTTCTGGAAGACGAAAGACTTCGCCAAGAATCCGCTGCCGGTTGTTGTCGTCTCGCTGCTGATCGCGGTGAACTTGACCAATCACTGGAACGTTCGTCCGCAGCTGTTCAGCTTTGGGTTCTTTGCCTTGCTGCTGCTGTTGATCGATTTCGCGTTTACCGGCTGGCAAGGACATTGGAACTTGCCGTGGCTAACGTCACTGCGTCGAGGCGAATCTGTCGATGCTTTCAGCTGGAATCACCGCTGGGTGAAGCTGATGTGGCTGGCCGTTCCGCTTTGCTTCCTGTGGACCAACACGCACGGCGGCTTTATGGCTGGCGTCGGTGTACTGTGCGTTTACCTGGCATGCCGTATGATCGAAGCCGCCACCATGCGTAAGTGGCAGGCCGCCGGAATGCTTCGCCGTTTGGCGCTGATGATTGTCGTCGTCCTATTGGCCACGCTCATCAATCCGTATAGCATCGGCCTGCATCAATGGATGCTGGAAGCCCTTCGGGAACCCCGTCCCGAAATCACCGAGTGGCATCCGCTTTACTCGTTAGACATGTTCAGCGTCGCGTTTGTTGCCATGACTGGCATCATCGTGTTGTCACTGTCGTTTTCCCGTAAACCGCTCGACTTCACGCAGTTGGTAGTCTTACTGCTGGTCGCCGCTCAGGCCGTTATGCACCAACGTCACGCGCCGTTTCTCGCCATGCTGTGCGGGTTCTGGGTGACGCCGCACGTGGTGAGTGCCTGGCACCGTGTCACGCAGCGTTCAGACAGCGAAGAACGAAGTCCTCATCCGGCGATTGCCTGGGGTGTGGTCATCGTCGGTGCCGTCCTTTTCGCCGTGCCGCTATTTCATCGCTTGAGCGTGATGCCCGTCTACCGCGACACCTACCCCGTGTCGGCCATTGAGTTCCTCGATTCACACCAACTGCACGGCAAAACGATCGTCTCGTACAACTGGGCTCAGTACTTTATCGCCGCGCGATGTGGCGAGGGAGACTCAAGAGTTCAGTTCGACGGACGATTCCGAACGTGCTATCCGCAAGCGGTCGTCGATCGCCACTTCGACTTCATCCTGGGAGACGCCCCCGGCATGCGAAATCGCAAGCTCGCTGGCCCCGTCGATCCCACGGCGGCACTCGTCGAAGGAGACCCGAAGCTGGTCTTACTCGATCGCGGGCAACCTCACTCCGAACAAGTGATGGAACACGTCGCCGGATGGACCCTGCTATACCAAGATTCTCTCGCACAAATCTGGGGGCGTAGCGACTTGTTCGACGAACCTCAGTCACCCGAGTACCTCGCCCCACAACAGCGTTCCATTTCTGACGCTGCACAATCTGGCTACGTTGCCTGGCCTGCGATTCCTCCGCACAACGGCAGCGATCAACCATCATCGCAACTGGCACGTGCCGACGGCACCACCACCTCAAGAGGGCAACCATGAGCACCAGCTTACTGACACCGAACTGCGGAGCATCGACCTGGGAACCAATCGACGACCACCCGCTCGATTTGGCACCGTGCGAATTTCGCCTGGCCGACTGCGAACTGCTGGCAGATGACCTTCTGTCATACGAACACGATGCGACCCACGTCGACTATCCACTGCCAAGTGACTTCCGCCTGTCGGTGATCGTGCCGGTTTACAACGAAGAAGCAACGGTCGCCGCCGTGATCCAGCGACTCCTGCAGTTGCCGTTTCGCACAGAAATCGCCATCGTCGATGATGGCAGCACCGATGGCACCCGTGACGTGCTGGCCCGCCTGGCTCACTTCTGCGATTTGAAAATCTTCTATCACCCAACCAACCGCGGCAAAGGGGCGGCCATTCGTACCGCCTTGCCGGAAGTGACCGGCGACGTTGTGGTCATTCAAGATGCCGACCTCGAATACGATCCTCAAGATCTCGTGCAGGTCATTCGCCCGATCGTGACCGGCGAAGCCGAGGTCTCCTACGGTTCGCGATTCCTCGCCCACGATGGCAAGAGCAAGGAAACGTCCTGGATTCGCCAGCTCGGCAATCAAACGTTGACCTGCATTTCCAACTGCCTGACCGGCCTGCACCTGACCGACATGCAGACCGCGCTAAAGGCCTTTCCCCGCAAGGTCATACAGCAGGTTCAGCTGCAAGAGAACCGCTTCGGCATCGAACCGGAGATCACCGCCAAGCTCGCCAAACGAAACTATCGCTTCGTCGAACGCCCGGTGACCTACAACGCCCAAGCGTGGTCGGCCAGCAACAAGATCAGCTGGAAAGACGGCCTCGCCGCCCTGTGGTGCATCCTCCGCTACCGCCTGGTCGACTGACATTCCTTTCCCCTCTCCCCGCCGGGGGAGAGGGGACGGGATTTGCTGCGTGCTATGGTTTCTGCCATCCCCATATGCCCAGATCACTTCACTCCGCCCTTCCCTGCGCCCGACAAACACGGCGGCAATCCACTTTTCCACCGCCGCGCCAGCACAGATCTCAAAAGGTCTACTTCCCCTATTCGTAAACATCTGCACAATCGGCCGTTAAATTTGCTACCCAAGACCCTCCAAATCCCCTGTTTTAGTGGTTTTCCGCACCTGAAAACGTGCCGATTCGGTTGAACCTTGAGCCGTTAACGCCTATCCTTATAGTTTGGACTAATATCCCCACACTCCTTCTACGGGCACAGGGCCTTTCACGAAGGAGTCGGGCAATCTACATCGTGTGCTCGGTAGGCACCTGGATTGGGTCTAAGAGGAATCTGTTTCAATCACCGGAGAAAATCTGTGAGTACTTCGACCGAAAAATCTACGAAAAACCAAGTCATGCTAGGCGCCGATATTATGATCGAATCGCTGGTACGACATGGCGTAGAAGTACTCTTCGCTTATCCCGGCGGTTGCAGCATGCCGCTTCACCAGGCCCTTACACGCTACAAAGACAAGATCCGCACGATCCTGCCGCGTCACGAACAAGGTGGTTGCTTCGCCGCTCAAGGTGTTGCCCGCTCGACCGGTAAGGTCGGTGCCGCCATGGCTACCAGCGGTCCCGGTGCCACGAACCTGGTTACGGCAATCGCCGACGCCAAGCTCGACAGCATTCCGCTGATCGCCATCAGCGCCCAGGTTCCGCGTGCCGTTATCGGTAGCGACGCGTTCCAGGAAACGCCCATCGTGGAAGTGTGCCGCGGGATCACCAAGCACCATTACCTGGTGACCGACATCAAAGACCTGTGTCGGATCATGAAGGAAGCGTTCCACATCGCCACGACCGGCCGCCCTGGCCCCGTGCTGATCGACATCCCGAAAGACGTTCAGCTCGAACAAACGGTTCCTGATTGGGACTGCGAAATGAACCTGCCTGGCTACAACATCAGTTCGCGCGTTGCCAAGCCGGAACAAATTCGCCAGGTGGCTGCCGCGATCAAGCGTGCCAAACGCCCGATCATTTACGCCGGTGGCGGTATCATCACCTCGGAAGCTTCCGAAGAACTTCGTGAGCTGATCAAGAAGACCGGCATTCCAACCACCATGACGGTCATGGGCTTGGGCGTGTTCCCAAACTCTGATCCGCTTTCGCTTGATATGCTCGGCATGCACGGCACCGTTTACGCCAACATGGCCGTGAGCGAGTGCGACCTGCTGATCGGCCTGGGCGTTCGTTTCGACGACCGCGTCACCGGTAAGCTGAGCGAGTTCGCCAAGGACGCCAAGATCGTTCACATCGACATCGACCCAGGCGAACTGAACAAGAACAAGACCGCCCACATTCCGATTGTCAGCGACCTGAAGCCAGCACTGAAGATGCTGAACGAAGTGGTCGAAGCACCCGAAGATATTTCTGCCTGGGTGGCTCACTGCATGGACATGAAGAAAAAGGATCCGTTGACCTACAACAAAGAGTTCGACGGCATTCTGCAGCAGCACGCCATCGCCGAGCTTTCGCGTATCACGCAAGATCGCGAAACGATCATCTCGGTGGGCGTGGGTCAGCACCAGATGTGGGCGGCTCAGTTCTATCAGTTCAAGAAGCCACGCACCTGGATGTCCAGCAGCGGCCTGGGCACGATGGGCTTTGGCCTTCCGGCTGCCATGGGCGCTCAAGCAGCCAACCCCAATGCCCTGTGTATCGACATCGAAGGGGACGGCAGTTTCCAGATGAACATCCAGGAACTGGCCACCTGCTACTGCGAAAATCTGCCGGTGAAAGTGATGTTGCTCAACAACCAGCACCTGGGCATGGTGGTTCAGTGGGAAGATCGCTTCATGGCCGGTAACCGAGCCCACACCTACCTGGGCCCGATCCATCACGAAGAATGGTACGGCAAGGGTGAAGACATCTACCCGAAAGAGACCTACCCGAACTTCGTCCAGATTGCCAAGGGCTACGGCTGCGGTGGTGCCACCATCCGCGCCAAGAAGGACCTGCTTCCAGCCCTGGAAGAAATGATCGCTTACGACGGCCCGTACGTGCTGGACGTTCAAGTTCCTTACCAGGAACACGTGCTGCCAATGATCCCAAGCGGCATGACCGTGAAGGAAATGATCAAGTCGTAAGACCGATCAGGCATATCGAATTTACAAGACAGGGAGCTAGAAATGGCTCCCTGTTTTCGTGTGATACTTGCCGACTAAATCTAAAGTTTTGGAATCGGTACCTTCTGGTCGCTCTTGCGGCGGCGGAGGTCGAAGTAGTGCGGGACCAACGTCGAACCGAAGCCCCGTTTGACTTCCCAGGCAGCTCGCGTTGCCCAGGGGGTACCCGCGTAATCCTTCGTTACCTGGGTAAGCAACTTCGTCGCGCGGTCGGCGTCGGCCTGGGTTTTGTCGGCAGCCACTAATTCCTTGCGCGTTCGCAGCTCCCAGCCGCGGAACTCCATATATTCCGCTCGATTAGGATCTGGCGGCGTAGGATTCTTCAGAAACTGTTCGCTGCTGACTCCGTACTCGTAGGCTCGGCAGCGATAGGCATACAGCTGACCGAGAATGAGATCGAAGTTCGCCTTCCAGCGATTTGAGGTCGACTCGTCACGCAGATGGACATTCTTCTCCATCACCTTGATTGCTTCGTCCAGGTAGCGGCCGTAAGGCATGACCTCGGTTTGCTCTCGGCGAACCTGGCTGACCATCTCCTGTGGATTGCGGCTGTACCAGTGACGGATGGTCAGCACGTCGGCCCGATCTTCCTGGAAAGGATTCAGATCGTACACGACTTTGGTTACCAGGCTTTTCAGTGGGTCTCCTTTGATCTCGGCCACCTGCTCGGCCCGCGGACGCAAGTCCGGCCGGTAGTAGTCCATCGTTTTGGGATCGAACTTGCGATCGGTCACGCGGTGGATTTTGTCTTCCTGCCCAGGAAGCATGAAGAAACGCCCGCCCGTTTCCTTAGCCATGCGAACCTGTTCGTAGGGACCGAAGCCAGCGGTCATCGCATCCCAGCGTTTGCCGTAGCCGTCGGTTTGCAGCTGTTCGACAAAGGCCGTCTCAGGACCGCGATCGATTTTCAGTAAGTGAACTTCACCATCGAAAGGATGCCGCCACTCATAATGGGCATAGGGATAACCAAACATCGCTTCGCGACCCAACACGAACAACCGGCAATCCATCTGCTGGGCCGCTTTAATCGCGTTTTCCAGCTGCGACTGGTTGTCGGCCGTGTTGCCACTTTCGTCGGTAACAAGAATGAGAGCGATCTTGCGGTCAGCAATGTTGGCATACTTCTTGTGCTGGGCCAACGCTTCCATGATGGCCGAACAGCTCATCTCCTCGCCTGAATCATCGACCTGAATCTGGTCGATTGCTTGCTGAATTTCGCTTAACACTGCCGACGGGGCTGGCGTGAGCAACTGAAAACCTTGACCATAACAGGTGATCGCGGTGGTCAGCATATCTCCCTGGCCTTCCTCGGTCAGGCCGATTTCTTGGTACACACGCATGATCCGATCGCGAATAATCTGTTGATCGTCCTTCATGCTTTCCGACTGGTCGAACAACCAGATCACAAGGACCTTGTCTTTGGAAAGCATCCAGATCAATTCCTGCGCGATCTGGTCCATCGCTTCCTGATAGTTGGAAACGACTTCCTGCGCCGAGCCAATTGTGCCGGAGGGAATTTCCTGAATCAGCGAGTCGGTATCCTTTGAGATCATCGCGATGTCACTCAGCTGAACATCGACGGTCTCCTTGGGATCGACTGCCTGTTCAATCAGCACGGGGGCCGACAACGAAGCTGCCACCAAGCCTCCCATTCCCATTTCCGCTACCGGTATCGACGCTTCTGCCATTTCCGTTGAAATCTTGTCCATCGGATCAAGTTCGATTTCAAACATCTCCAGATCTTGCGTCATATCCGGCTCGATCACGGTCACCAACGGACGCTGCCGAAGCGGATCGACAAAGGTGAACATCGCCAACACAACTACTAACGTAAAGTGAAAGATGAACGAGGCCAGAAACGCCATCGATTGATAAGCCGCGCAGGCCGCGCTGCCGAGCAGCCCGCGTGGTGCGGCATCGTGAATTTCGATCTGGGGAGTTGGCGAAGGGGGAGAGGCTGGAATGCTTGACATGGCATCAGGTCGCGAAAGGAGTCAAACGTCAAGTCAACAATCCCAACCTATCAAGCAAATGCTATTCCTTGCACTTGTTTTGCGAGAATTCGCGCCGAAATCACGGCTAAGAAGTCCTTGCGCGTCGAATCAACCGACGATGGTGCCACCTGGCGCGACACGTCTCGCTTAGTACCCCAGCAGCCGCAGCGCCGTGTCGACCTGGTCTTCCAGTTGTTTTTTTGTGGCCTTAGGGGTTCGGCCGAACAGCGCACCCAGGTGATTGCGAGCCAAAGCTGCCCCCAGCAGCGTGGCGGTCATTTGATCGATGTCGTCGATCCGCGGGCCGACCCCTTCATCACGCGCTCGCTCGACTGCTTCGCCCAGGTAGCGGCGTGCTTTCGAGATCACGCGGTCATGAAAGTCCCGAGCCAGCTTGGGGGTGCGTTCCGCTTCCGAGATCAACAGCCTCGTCAAGCGAACCTGCCGCGAGGTCATGATGAACTGCACCATCGCATGCAGCCGACGACGCAGTTCAACTCCGGCGTCCTCGGCCTGGGTGGTGTCGTTTTCCCACGGCGAATCCCCCAAACCGCCGACCATCGCGGCGAACAAATGCTCTTTGTCCGGGTAGATCGCATAGAGTGTCTTCTTGGACATGCCTGCCGATTTGGCAATTTCCTCCATGGTTGCCGCGCCGTAGCCAGTCGAGGTGAATACCTCTTCGGCCGCCCTTAACAGACGCTGACAGCGCTCCTGTTCGGTATAAACCGGCGGTCGGCCTGGTTTGGCCTTCTCGGGCTGGTCGGATGTGGGTTTGGTCATAACCGTTGACTCTTACGCGGAAGACGGGTATCGTTCCATTTAAGAAACGACATCGTTTCCAATAACAAAGTTCAAGAAAAAAAATCGTACACGCTGACTTTAAATCGCAGGAAGCACCATGGCCTCGCGGCAAATTCACCCCTGGTTGATCGCTCCCATCTTGGGAATTCTAGGGGCGGTTGGCCCCTTGGCGATCGACTTATACCTGCCAGGCATGCCGCAAATCACGTCCGAACTGGGTATCAGCGAAGGGGTCGTCCAGTTCAGCCTGATGACCTTCCTGGCCGGGCTGATGATGGGACAGTTATTCTATGGCCCCCTTTCCGATCGTGTCGGGCGTAAGCCGATGATCGTGGGTGGCCTGCTGCTGTTTATCGTCGCGTCGCTGGGGTGTGCATTCGTGCAAAATGGGGAACAACTCCTCGCGCTGCGTTTCGTCCAAGGACTGGGCGGGGCGATTGGCCGTGTCGCTGGCATGGCCGTCGTACGCGATCTTTACACCGGGCCGACCGCCGCCAAACTGGTCGCCATGATGATGCTGGTGCTGGGGCTGGCCCCAATTCTGGGTCCCTTGATGGGCTCGGCTATTTTGATGTTCGCTTCCTGGCGATGGATCTTTGTGTTTCTCGCGCTGTTTGGGGTTGGTTGCATCGTGCTCGTGATGACGCTGATGCCGGAAACCCGCCTGCCGCATCAGCGAACTTCCAGTCACCCGATCGCTGCCCTGAAGAACTACGGCTCGCTACTGGTTAGTCGGCAGTACATGCCGTATGTGGCAACAATGGCCTTTGCTCAGGCAGGCATTTACGCCTACCTGACCGGTTCGTCGTTCGCGTTCATCAACATCCATGGCATTTCGCCAACCCTTTTCAGCTGCATCTTTGCATCGAATGCGGTTGGACTGATGATTGGTGCTCAGAGTGGTACGCGACTGCTGGGGCGTTTCAGTGCCGAAACCATCATCCGCAGGGCGCTGGCCACCTACATCCTGGCCGCCGTGACACTCCTTTCGCTAGAGCTGGCTGGCGAAATGAACGTCGTGCTGCTGCCAGTCTTGCTGTTTGTGATCATCACATCGATCGGCTTCGTCTTGCCCCTGTGCGGTGTGATGGCGTTGGAATCCCAGGGCAAGATCTCCGGCACCGCCGCCGCGCTGATGGGTGCCTGCCAGTTCGGCTTCGGTACGATCGCGGCGCTCGTGATTGGCCTGACTGCTAACGGAACCGCGATTCCCATGGCTGTGACGATTGCCCTGGCCGCGATTGCCGCAGGCATCACCGCGAATTGGGCGTTTCCCAAGCCAGAACCAAGCGAAGAACTTTGTCTGGGCGAGAAGAGTGTCTAAGGATTGGCCGTCTCGTCTTCGGGCACTTTAGGAGCCAGCCACACCATCATTCCCGCGCACGTCCTGGGTGCGTCGTCGTCGCTGGTTGGATCCTCTACCGGGTAAACCCGCGTGCGACGGAGAACGATCGCTTCGTCCGGATCGAATGTAGTCACCACGTACTCGGGGTCCTGGATCAGACCTTCGTTTCGCGTGCAATACCACTTCGGGCCCCCGTCGTGTCGAGCAACCGCACGAGACTCGCCGCCATAATGAAGCAGCCATGAGGCCTCGCGTGGCGATAGTCCATGATACAGCATCGTTTGCACGGCCTGGGCTGGCACAACGTAGCGGCCGCGTACTGTTACGGTAGTAGGCAAGTCCACTTCCGGTTCAATCGAAAGATTGATTCGAACTTCGCCGTTGGTGAGTGATTCAACGTGGATGGGATCTTCAGGAAGACCCTCCGCGGGAAGATGCGTGAAGGCCACGAATAGGTCGTATTCCTTCCCTTCGGGAATCACGACGTGCCATTCCCAAGAGGCGTTTGCCAACACCGGCACACCGATCGCCGTGACTTTAGTTGAGTCGGTGACTAGAGGAATCCCTAGTGCCTGCGAGAGCTGTTCGGTTCGCACTTTTAACCGAGAAAGCTGCTGGGATTTCTGCCAATTAGAGATCGAGAGAGCCACGACCGTAATCAAGAGAATCATCGAGAGCAACGAGAAGCGAATACCCCATGACTTTTTTCGCGAAGGCGGGACATCAGCACCATGCTGCTCGGAAGCGGTCATTGATCGAGTTCCTCATGCCAACAAAACATCGACTGCAAGTCATCGCCTAAGACCTTCTGACGGATGAGCGGACATGGAAGTAGATTCGCTGAACCATCTGGCTGCGGCTCGCGTTCGATCCATAATCGAAAAACTTCCAGCGGCAGGTAATCGACGGGCTCTTGGTCTGCGGGAGAGAGAGGCTCGTCGACTTTCCAGAGGAGTAGCGGGACTTCTTCATCTGGCTCGTAATCGATGTCCGATATCGTTGCAGTACGCAGGTTTATATAAAGGTTGTTATCTACTACCATGCCAACCTTTCGTCCTGGTTGGTTATTGCTTTCACCAGGCAAAGTGTATTCTCCGGAAGGAAGACCTCGGGCCTCAAGCCACGGGACATCTTCACGAGACACACTGCCCCCCGCCTGCAAACTCACATAGGGATTATCGACCGCTAGAAGAAATCTCCACTGGGGCAAAGCGAGCGTGGGATCGAAGACGAACATCTGCGTGATCACGTAGGTGCCCGGCGAAAGGGTCAGGGACGAACGCGCTGCAGGCTTGGGTGTTTTGGGTGGAATGCTGTCATAGTTATTTTTGATTTGATAGGTGCTCCCCTCCGGCAGATGGACCCGCCATTGCCACATGTTATCGGCAGGCACTTTTAAGGGGCGAACGTAAATTTTGCTTTTGTCTATAACATCCAGCAGCTGATAATCGCGTCGCATCTGCTTCAGTTGAGCATTACGATCGGCAAGCTGCCACTGCGACTGAAAATACGCCAGCGAAAGTCCTACGATCGCCGTTACCAGCAGGATGGTGAGAATCGAAAAGCGAAAACGAAGCGGCGAGATCTCTTGATGATCCACGCGGTTCTCCTTCGTACTATTTGAATCGCTCACGGCTGGACGGCTCCTTTGACTTCTTCAATCCAAATCAAAAGGCCTTCGTTCCCTTGATTGTCAGGCGTGGGACGCTGTAGATCGACTAGACGGAACAATTGAAATTGCTGTTCGTCGAGCGGAGCTTCACAGGTCAAATCCGCAGGTAAAACGCTGTGCGGGAAAGTCACTGCTTTGCCGTCCACGTCTCCCAGCCAGGGAACATTGGGGTTGGTGATTGGTGGAAAGCCATATTTGCCCACTTCCAGCCACTTGGCACCTTCGAAATTCAGTTCGCGCGAGTCAAATCTTCGCTGGGCGTTTTGCTGTTGGTCGTCCTGCTTCCAATCAATAAATCGTAAAGCTTTCCATGTTCCTAGTTCACTGCGTACCAGTTGAATATTGAGCAGGTTGTCGCCCGGCATCAGTTCCAACGGCCACGACTCAGGCGGATAACCGTCACGCGGCACGACTTCACTTAGGCAGACAAGATACGACTTGCCAGGGGGTACCTGGATACGCCACTGCCAGACATGCAGTAGTGGTTGACTGATCGAACGAACATACACACGCTCGTCATTGGGAATATGAAACATCCCAGCGGCAGCATACGCACGACGTGCATCCTCTTCGACAACCATTAACTGTCGAGAAGTCATCGCGTGCGAAAGAACGATTGCAACAAGGGCGGTCACCAAGATCATTGTCCCAATCGAAAATCGGAACCCCCATTTCCTGGTTTGCCTGGCAGGCGGTTGCTGCAAGGGTTCAGTCGTATCCATACGAAGTATCCTGCATGATGCGTGTTGCTGATTTACTTACGGAAGCGGTACCGGTTCGATCCATAATTCCAGCCCCTCCGTGCGGCCATCCTCATGCCGAAGTCCCATGGAGAAAAGGTTGGCGTTTTTCGTTGGATCGTAAGGGCCTTGGAAGTGGTTTGCATCTCGTTCGATATGGCTGATCACGTAATCGTCTGGCGATTCGACCACCAGCCGATGAATAGTCCGCCAATAGAACTGGGAAATAGCCCCTCGACTTGCGTTAAAATCGTGCGTCGAAACACGGCGTGTTGGAACGACGCCTGATTGAGAGCTTGACCAATCGGTGGTCAATTCTCCTTGAAACAATCCATTCGTTTTCTGGACGACTCGAAATGTGAGAATCCCGGTACCGGGCTCCAGTAGCACTCGCCACTTCGCCGAGTCATCGTCCAAATAGACGTCTCCATCGAGTGATAGACAAAACTGATAGTTACGCCCTGGCGGGAGATAAACTCGCTTTTGGATATAAAACGGCAATTGCTTCGCCATGGTCAATTGGTAAATCTGGCTCGGATCCTGTACATCGAGCAATTTGAAATCCTGGCGAACCTCTCGCAGGTTCCGTTCGGCATCCGACAACTTCTTCGACGTCCAAACATGCGATACCAACAGCGTTGCAAAGACCATCACAACCAAGAATGTCTTAAACGAGAAGTTCCATGCATTGCGAAAGAGTTGCTGCGGCTTGTGCAACTCTCTCACTTGCGGGTCAGGCTGTGCCTGATCGGTTTGGAAAAGCGGATCGCTATTCATGGGGCTCAGTCTACCCCACGTGTTTGGTCGAGACCATCATTTTTGCGGTATCGTGGCACTAGCAATCTTGTAAGAAAAATGGACGACCCAGGCGCGGCATTTAGCCCTCGCCGTTCAAGCGTAGAAAAATGCTTGCTCCTGCGTTTCCCAGTGCCAAGCCCAGACAGATGATCGTGATCCAGAAGATCATGCTACCAATCGAGAACCGCACCCTCTGATATTCCAGACGAGAAGGATCGAAGCGTGGGCGTTCGTCGTGGGGGTGCTCGGTATCCATGCGGCCAGTCTAACCAACAGATCACGGAAAAACCAAACACTTCGTGGCGAATTGCCTCGCGCGTCCCGGCAAGTTAGGATAAACGTTTTTCCAACTCCCTCTCCATAATCAACCCATCCCATATTCGGAGCTTCCCCCATGCGTGTTTCCTCCCTGGCACTAACTTTGCTGACCTGTGCGGCGATGGCTGCCACGGCCATAGCTGATGATGTTAAAAAAACGATTGGCGAGATCGAACGGCTTGACCCTGCGTTTGATGAGTTGGTTCCCAAAGATGCCAAAATCGAAGTGCTGGCTGATGGGTTCGAGTGGTCGGAAGGACCGGTCTGGATGCCCAAGGGTTTCCTGCTGTTCAGCGACATCCCCAATAACCGGATCGTGAAGTACAAGCCTGGGCACGGGACCGATGTTTTCATGCAGCCTGCCGGGTACACCGGGATGCCCAAGTTTGAAGGGCAAGAGCCTGGCACCAACGGCCTGGCGATCTCTCCGGAAGGGCACCTGACGATGTGCTGCCATGGCGATCGCAACATCACGCAGATGATCGACGGCGAACGCAAGGTGCTGGTCTCGCACTACGAAGGGAAACGCCTGAACAGCCCGAACGACTTGGTTTATCACTCCAACGGCGACCTCTACTTCACCGATCCTCCGTACGGCCTGCCAGGCGGATTGAACGGGAAGGAAGCCGACCTCGATTACTGCGGCGTTTATCGCTTGGGCAAAGATGGCAAGCTGACGCTGTTGACCAAGGAATGCCCTCGCCCCAACGGCATTGCTTTCTCACCGGATGAAAAGACCCTGTACGTGGCGGACTCGCAAGAGTGCCACTGGAAAGCGTTCCCAGTGAAGGAAGATGGCACGCTGGGCGAAAGCAAAATGTTCTACGACGCGAAACAGTGGCGTGGCAAGCGTCCAGGTGGTAGTGACGGCATGAAGGTCGACACCAACGGCAACGTCTGGGCAACCGGTCCAGGCGGCGTGCTGGTCTTCACCCCAGAAGGCAAGCTGCTGGGTCGCATCAGCACCGGCGAACGCACCGCCAACTGCGCCTTCGGCCCGGACGGCACGCTGTACCTGACGGCCGACATGTACCTGTGCCGGGTGAAGACGAACGCGAAGGGCCTGATCGGGTCGAAGTAATCAGTTTCGCCTCGTTCCCCTCAATAGAAAATCCGTAAGATGGCTACACCTTGGTAAGGTGATAGCCATCTTTTCTTTTAGCGGCCATCGTGTCACGATTGATGGCTAACGATGATCCTAGAAGCCATGTCCCTTTGACGAAGTACTATGTCTGCAGCACGACAAACGACTGGAATTCCCAAGCTGGATGAGCACCTCGGAGGAGGCCTGATTCCTGGCACGCTGACGCTAGTGATCGGTGCGACCGGCATTGGCAAGACGCAAATGGGAGTTCACTTCGCCCACGCCGGGCAGGAAGCCGACAACCACAAGGGGATCTTCTTCGACATGAGCACGCGGGGAGACTCGCAGAGCCATGTCGAGTACGCCGAGCGAATGTTCGGCTGGGCACCGATCGAAGCCGACTCGCATAAGCAGCCTGACCTGGAGAACTTCTTCGAGTCGGACCTGACGCACGGCGAGATGCTGCATGTGTTCGACTACCAAGGCAAACGAGTCTCGCGCCGCGAGATGGACTGGGACGAACTGGGCCATTGGCAGAAGCAAATCAACGAGAAGCTGGCGACCACAATCGGCTACCTGTACGGCAATTTCACGCGAGGTTGCCGCCGCGTGGTGATCGACGGGCTGGAGCCAGTCGACGTACCGGCCGAGTCGATTCAGATCGAGCTATTCGAGTACGTCTATCACCAGGTGCTCCGCAAAGACCCGATGTGGGTCGCACGCGATCTCTTTCGCCAGGCATTTCGCCGCAACAGCGAAGCGGCCGAGAAGCACAACTACGACAGCCAATCGATCGGCTGCATGATGCTGCAGACGTCCAAAGAAGCCATGCTCGAGCACCTGATCTCCCGCAATCTGGACGAAGGGGATTTGATCAGCGGTGCGAACACCGTCATTTACATGGGCAAGATGCTCGAAGGCACCAAGATCCGCCGAGCCATGTATATTAGCAAACACCGCGGCAGCGCCGCGACCGATGAGATTATCCCATACCACATCGACGATGCTGGGATTCAGATCGACGGGTAAAAATCCCGGTTCCCTGAAGGACCTGAACCCAAGCCGTGCATCTTGGGCAAACCGGCGAGATGCCCCCTCACCCTAGCCCTCTCCCCCACAGACGGTGGAGAGGGAACAAGATGAATTACATGCCACCGCGCGAGACATCGGAGTGATGCTTGGCCTGTTCGGCCTTCTCGATGTACTTCGGATCGCGGGTTGCCTCGAAGGCCTTTTGGTAGGTCACGCTAAGGGCCGTGAAGTTGAACGGTTCGGTCGGCTCCAACTGACAGGCCATCTCGGCGTGGTAGCAGGCATTCTCGAAGTCGTTCAGATTCCCGTAGGTCACCGCCAAGGCCATATGCGACAGGACATGTTCAGGCTTTGCTGCCAAAACCGCTTTGAATTTCTCGACGGCTTCGGCATATTTACCTTCGTCTCGAAGCTTTTCGCCTTCTTTGTACAGGGCAGACGTATCGGACATGGTCTCGCAATCATTGGTAAAAGACGCAAAATGGGTTCGGGAACGTCCCCAGATTATAGGGAGGATTACCCTGTTTGACACGACCCTGCCTGCTGGCGGTGCTAGCGATTCCGATTGCGGGAACTCCCGCGCAAATCGACAGTTTCGATCGATCGGGGTGGACAGGTTTTACCGATAATCGTATCTAGGAATGCCAAAGCGCAAAGAAATGCGGCCAGGAAGGCCCTTTCCCGCGGCTGCGAATCATCGATACCCATCTTCGACCTTCAGCAAAAGGATTTGCTGTGACTCAGATCCACCCTTCCGCAATCGTTCATCCATCGGCGGAAATTGGCGAAAACGTCACGATCGGCCCATTCTGTGTCGTTGAAGAAAACACCAAGGTTGGGGATGGCTGTCAGCTGAATTCCTTTGTCTCGATCAAACAAGGCACCCGACTTGGGGCCAACAATAAAGTCCACGAACATGCCGTCATCGGCGGGCCTCCGCAGCACCTACGTGCAGGCAGCGACTTGGGTGACGTGATCATCGGTACGGGCAACGTCATCCGAGAATTCACCACCATCCACCGTGGCTTAGCACCCGGCAAGGATACGGTCATCGGTGATAACAATCTGCTGATGGTTCAAGCCCACGTCGGCCACGACACGATCATCGGCAACAACACCATTATCACTAACAACGTAATGCTGGGCGGTCACGTCGTTATCGAAGACCGAGCCTACGTCAGTGGTGCCGTTGCTGTGCACCAGTTCTGCCGCATTGGCCGCAACGCTATGGTCGGCGGTCAGGCACACGTCGTGCAAGACGTCGCCCCGTATGTCACCGTCGATGGCTGCAGCAGCCTGGTGGTGGGACTGAACATCATCGGCCTGAAACGAAGCGGATTCTCGCCAGAACAGCTTTCGGAATTGAAGCGGGCCTACCGCATCATCTTCCGCTCGAACCTGACCAATCGGGAAGCCCTGGAACGCGTTCGACGCGAATTCCCGATGAGCCCAGCGGTTCACTTCGCCGACTTCCTGGCCGAAAGCGAACGCGGCTTTATCCAGGCCCGCAGCCGTGGCCGCGGTGTGGACGTCAGCCGTCCGCAACTTCGTGTTCTGTCGAATGGCGAAGACAACACCAGCGACGCAAGCCGCCGTGCTGGTTAAGTCAAGTTCGTTGTTTTGACATCGTATGCGTGATAGGGTGAGTACATAAGCATCTCACCCTTTTTGCGTTTGGAATTGGCCCAGCGGATGCCCAAAGCGATGTCGAATCTCAACGATCAATCGCAGGAAAACAACGGCTACTCCGGCTTCATCTTCGCCGCGTTCTTGGCCATCTTCTTCTGCTTCTTACTCTTCCTGGCCATACCACTGCTGGCTCTGGCGATTTATCTGCTTTGGATACTACCGAGCCTGATCCATGCGTGGGTTAATATTACTCGCCAAAGTCGCAATCTGCCGCTGCCATGGGAAGACCAGTTTGCCGCGTTGATCGTGGCATTCATCCTGCAAATTCCCCTATGGCTGACCGCCGGATTCCTGGGCTTTCTGCTGGGCGCATTAGCATACGACCTGCTGGTTCAAGCTTCGATTCCCAATATACCGCCGAGGTTGGGAGGCTATTTCCTCTTCTGGAGCGTGACAACCTTGGGGGTCTATCTCACGTTGTTCTCAGCCGTGCTGCTATGGACCACGATTGGCAGTTATAGCAACGACCAGGACTCGAAAACCGTCAGCATCCGCGACGCCAAGCCGATCTATCACCCGTTTTAATTTTCTTGAAACGCCCCTGGCATAGCGGTAGACTGGCAAAGATATCTCGTAACATCACCTCCCCAACGAGACCCTTCCTGCCTGGACCTGGCTATGCGAATTCCTTCCTGTGCGTTTGTTCTCGTGTCGTTCCTTACGGTAAGCCTGGTCCAGGCCGAGGAGTGCTCGACCGCGTTGTGGAAGCCCTACAGCCCGCGCGACGAGATTCGTCCTGAGTTCCAAATCGACAAGCAAGGTGGCCTCGACGGGCAGCCTGGGTATGTCATCGTTCATGATCAGCGGGATGCTCTCGACGGTGCGTGGAAGTGTGAATTGCCGATTGAAGGGGGGCAGTACTACCAGCTTTCGGTCGCTGCCAACCTCTCGGAAGTGAGTGAGCCTCGGCGCGGTGTGTATGCGGAAGTGTGGTTCACCAACGAAAAGGATCAGGTCGTAAAGTATGAGTCCGGCGATCAGTCTCGCCCGTATTACGCGGCGGCCGCCGAGCCTGATGAGGCTGGCTGGACGCGGTTCACAGGGACTTTCCCAGCACCCAAGTCGGCCACCAAGGGGGTCGTGAAGCTGCAGCTTCGCTGGTCACCGGAAAGCCGCGTGGTATGGAGTGATGTTTCGCTGCAGAAGGCCGATCCGCCGAAGGCTCGGAAGGTCCGCCTGGCGGCGATCAACTATCGCCCTCGCAACAGCAAGTCATCGCTTGAATCTCTCGCTCAATGCGAACCACATCTTGCTGAAGCATCTGATCAGAAGGCGGACCTTGCGGTACTTGGAGAAGTGCTGACAGCGGTTGGCAGACCTGATTCGTTTGAAGAGGTTGCCGAACCGATTCCCGGTCCGACAACCAATCGTCTCGGTGAATTGGCGGCCAAGTATGACATGTACCTGGTGACTTCGATTTACGAAAAATCTGAGTACAAGATCTTCAACACGGCGGTGCTGGTCGGGCCTGATGGCAAGCTGGTCGGCAAGTATCGCAAAGTGTGCCTGGCGCGGGACGAGTACCGCAAAGGGGTCGCTCCTGGCGATAGTTTCCCGGTGTTCGACACACCGCTCGGAAAGATCGGCATGATGATCTGTTTCGACGTGCACATGCCCGAAGTAGCTCGCGGCCTGGCGGCCAATGGGGCCGAGATCATCGCCATGCCGATCATGGGGGGCGATCCGAACCTGGCCAAAGCACGCTGCATCGAGAACCAGGTTTACCTGGTAACGGCGTCGTATTCGATTAACGATGACTGGATGCAGTCTGGCGTGTGGGATCTCTCGGGAACGCTTCGCACCAGGGCCACTGCGGAAGACACGGTGGTCATCGCGGAAGTCGACCTCGCCCAACCGTACCTGTGGCGAGCCAACATGGGACAGTTTCGCCCCCGGCTACGCCACGAACGGCCTGGCAATATTCTTCCTCCTTAAAACGTCGAAGACTGAGGCGGGCAGTGGCAACCGGTAATTGGCTTCAGAACGCCTTGTTTTGCCGCAATTTACGCAATAAGTACACACTTCCGAGGGTGACTTGCCAGCGATTGAAACGAGGCTCATTAAGAGAGCAAAGACACGCAACACATCCAACCAACTATTCAACAGAGTTCAATCGGTCGTCTGAGAGGTCGAGCTGGTACATCATCGTATTGTAGTCGTACCGTGGTGTCGCGACCTGAGTGGCAGAGAACTGCTTGGTGTAGGTGCCGTCGAAATAGATCAGCTTTCCATCGGCCTGATCAAGGAAGTCGTGGTGCACTGGATTGTAGAAGGTGTACTTGTCGTGCGTGACAATCTTCTTCGCCTTTTCCCAGGTGCCTGGGATTGACTTGGAGGTGAGGAAATAGACTTCCCCCAGGTTCGATTCTTCGCCGTAGATCTCGTTGGCGATCATCACCCAGCATTCGAGATAGTCGTTCCATCGCACCGAACCGCGATGGAGCGTAATCTTGCGTCCCTTGTCAATATCGATCGTTTGAAGCCAACCTTCCCCGGCTTCAATGTGCCCTGCCTGTTCAAGTTGACGCTGCCGCTGGGCGTCGACCAGATCGGTATCCTTACGCCAGGCATAGTCGAGCTTGCCGTTGGCATCGCGAACAAGTCGCGGGCTGCACGTGTCGAACGTGGTCCCCTCTTCCAGGCATGTCCAGGCTTCATACTGCTTTGGATCGAACACTGCATCCCAATTGGCCGGCACACGCAGGATTGGGTAGGGAGTCGCGAAGTAAATGTATGCCTGGCCGTTGTCGGTATGCCGAAAGGTTTGCCCCTGAGGATACAGTCGAGAGTCTGGCGAAAACTGGTTGATCTGCTGGAACAGTTCCTTATCTTCGTTGAATACGGCGATGCCGCTGCGATGCTCTTTGCCTAGTCCTTCGCGTACCGAGTAATGCGTGACCGCGCGGGTCTGCCCCTGGTTGTCTTCGAGAGTGAAGATGCCGTGCATCCAAATGACTGTTCCACCGATGTCATTTTTGAACATCGGTTTGCTGAAGCCGCTGTCGTCGACCATGTAGGTTTGACCGATCCCAATCGACGGATCCATGCCGCCACGGTTGGGCAGTTCCGACCAGGCCCCAGAGGTAGCAAAGTTACCCAGGGGATACGATACACGCGCCGTGTCTCCCCATGTCCATAGGATTCGATCTCCTAAGACAACGGCCTGGGTCGAGTCCTGCCCCATCACCTGGGCGTTCATATTCGGATGACGCCAAGGGGTCGGCAGGCCCAAGCGAGTTGAATGGTGAAACTGCCCCTGGCCGGTCACGCGATAGAGCCGCTGGGCAATGTTATTCCGCTTGATCTTTAGCTGGACCGTCTCACCAGGCCGCACTTCTAACGCTCGGCCACGGTTGCCGAAGCCATCGGCGGGAAACTCGTAGCCGTGCGAATCGATCGAGAAGTAGACCTTCTGACCCATCAGCCCTGGCTCGTCGACAGCAACCCATCCGGCATTGTCGGTGACCAGGCGAATCTCGTTAGTCGTGCGAAGTTCTACCAGGGGCACGCCGCGACCGGTCGCTTCGTCAATGACTTGAATGCCAAAGGGATGATGCACATCCGAAGGCTGAGTCGGCAGGCCCTGCGCCGAAAGGACGGCACGCAGAACCAAGGCCAAAAGCAACGAAGCGAGGATCATGACCCAATGGGCACGGCGGCGTAACATGCGAAGCTCGGAGGGGGATTATGCAGGAATGCACGCACCGCTATGCATGCATTTAGGGGAGGGAGTCGCGAAGGGAAATCGATGGAATCGATGAACTTCTATGTTAACTAGTTTCCCCGGAGGGATGCCAGAGAATAAAATTGGGCATTCGCTAATCGCTGAGAGACAGACCAAAGTTTTTGCTAGCGAGATCTCCCCGAGCTAGCAGAATATCCTTCCTGTGGCTCGTTTCGATGCAGCTTGCCATCCACATCAAAGCAAGAGCCCCAGCTTGCCCTGCCATAAGGAACAACGCATGTGGATTGGTGAATTTGCTTGTAATCCCAATGCATCGTCATGAAGATGGGGACAGAAGGGGACACCGTCGGCGGATAAGATAACCGCCGAAACCAAGAAAGGGATTCTCCACGTGTTTGCGCTTGCCTATGCGAGTTATAGTACCATCGATAGTGCCGAACTTGATCTCGAAGGATTAGCCCGTCACGCCGCCTCGAAGAACGCCGCTCTGGAAATTACAGGCTACCTGTGTTACGACCACGGCGTCTTCTTTCAGTATCTCGAAGGAGAGCGGCAGATTGTTTTGGACCTGATGGAGGTCATCGAGAAAGACAGCCGCCACGATGTGGTCAACACCGTCGAGCTCGGCGAATATGACGAACGCATTTTCCCCGACTGGAACATGCGGTACCTGAACCGTAGCGACCTGCGGCGTGTCGATTTAGAAAATGTCCTGGAACATTCGCTGTTTCACATGGACCCGAAGCTGTACGGCCAGGAGAATATCGTGGCCCTGATTAAAGCCCTGGTGGCGAATATTTCGGCTCGGCAGAACCATCTGAAAGCGGTTTAAATTCCCATAGAACGTTGTTCTAGACGGGTTGAATTGGTTTTTCAGGCAAATCTGGGAAGACAGACCATTTTTTGCCCCCTGGGGTCCTTGAAAAAAGAACCATCCCGAGGCATAAATAGCTGTTTCCACCTGAGAACACAGGCCGAAGTGGCGGAATTGGCAGACGCGCTAGGTTCAGGTCCTAGTGGGGGTTAACCCCGTGGAGGTTCAAGTCCTCTCTTCGGCACTACTTACACCATAAGGGTTTGCGTAGAATTCAACGCAAGCCTTTTTTCATGCGCTTGCAGCATCCTGACGCCCAATTGCGGACGTTTTGTGGACAACATTTCGCTCACAGGGGACTGCCATGGCATCGCTCGAATTACGGGGTAAAAAGTACGCGGTTATTTTCCGTTTCGGAGGGTTAAAATTCTCTCGTTCGCTCAAGACGAGCAGCGAGTTGGAAGCTCGATCCAGACTGTCCCGCCTAGAAGAAAACCTGCGGCTGGTGGAAGCAGGGCGGCTCGTCGTGCCTGATGATGCCGATGTCGCCACCTTCCTGTTATCTGATGGTCGCATTAATCAAAAACCGCAGCTTCTTCGTCTGACGCTTAGCGAGCTATTCGAAAAATTCTTCCAGGAGATCCCCGAAAACTCCCTGGAGAACAATACGCTCGCGACGATGAAAATCCATCAGCGGCACTTGGTCAATAAGTTGGGCGGCAAACTAGACATTCTAAGACTCTCCCTGAGCGATCTGCAGGGCTACGTCCGAGCACGTAGCCAAGATGACGGCCAACGTGGCAAGAAGGTCGGAGCAACGACGATCAAGAAGGAGATCGCTACATTCCGCGTCGTCTGGAACTGGGCAATCGACCACAAGCTTGTATCAGGCTCGTTCCCCAACAAGGGGTTACGAATGCCAAAGACAGTTGAACATCCTCCGTTTCAAACCTGGGACGAGATTGAGCCCTTGGTGCAAGGTATGGAAGAAGTCGAGGCGAAAGCCTACTGGGATTGTCTCTACCTTCGCGTCGAGGAGACTGAAGAGATCCTCAATTTTGTCCAAGAGCAGGCCCGGCATCCGTTCATTTACCCGATGTTCGTGATAGCGGCTCATACCGGGGCACGCCGTAGCGAAATACTGCGTTCGCAAATCGGCGACATTCAGCGGGATACGCTGCTGATTCGCGAGAAGAAGCGAAGGAAGGGACAGGAATCGACACGCCGCGTCCCGATTTCCGGGCGGCTGAGAACGGCACTGGACGATTGGCTTGAAAACCATCATCCAGGAGGAGGGCACACGTTTTGCTTTGGAGAGATGGCCCGGAGCCGGACGCGAAAATCGAATGTTCGTCCCATCACCGGCGACGAAGCCCAAGACCATTTCAACCGCACGCTGCAAAGCAGCAAATGGAAAGTGCTCCGAGGATGGCACTGTTTCCGCCACAGCTTTATCAGCAACCTGGCATCACAGGGCGTCGACCAGCGATTGATCGATGAATTTGTAGGACACACGAGCGAAGAGATTCGACGACGCTATCGTCACCTTCTGCCTGATGTGAAACAGGCCGCAATCCAATCGGTTTTCGGTTGAAGAGAATCGCGGTGCTTTCGGCGACTGCCCAATATTGGCAAATACGACCAAATTGGTTGCAATTCCCCCTCCGTCCGGTTATCAAGGCGTGTACCAGGGGGCAGTCACTAGCCCTATAGGGGATCTCATCAGGATAATCGACGGTTACCATGGACGCTCAAGCTCTTCAGCATGGACTTTCACTGGCTAAGCGAAATCTCAGTTGCGCGGTTGAATTGCCGGGAGCCGAGATGCTTGATATTGATGAGTGCCTTGAAGAACTCGCGGAATGGGCTCATCAAGTCGAAAAATTCACCCTGCGATTGATGCCACGCTTCCAGAGCAGCCCAGAACAATTCGAGGAAACAGAAGCTCGCTTTCGTATGCTCTGCCTGACAACGTATTTGCAAAGAGACCTGGGCATCGGCTACGACCAAACATGGAAAGAGATTCCACTTGAAGACGATGCCCTGTTCGATGACTCACAGCGTCTGTTTTTGCATGGAGTGATTTACGAACGGCGAGGCACCTGCAATTCCCTTCCCGTGCTCTTTACCGTTGTTGGACGCTGCCTTGGATATCCTCTCTACTTGGTCAAGTCAATTGGCCATACTTTTGTTCGGTGGGAAGATTGTTCAGACCGTTTCAACATTGAGACAACATCGCCAGGCTTTCGGGCACTTGATGATCGGCATTACCATCGTTGGCCCAAAGCAATGACCCATCAAGATACTCAGGCGACCTACCTGTTACGCAATATGAATGAAGAACAGGAAAACGCGGCGTTCTTTGCACTGCGTGGCCATTGCCTGACAGATAACCGCCGCTTCACCGACTCACTAGCCAGTTATCAAGAAGCTCAACGCACCGATCCGGACGATCCCAATTACCGTGGACATTCCGCAGTAGCAACGCTCATGGCGTCGATTGAGTCGCGAGCGATGTTCCATGAAATCGATGGTGCGGGAAACTTATTGAACGTCGTTTACCGTCGCCAGGGCGGGAACACAAAGCGTCCTGCAGCGTGGTGGGAAAAGAGATCGTTCCCACAAGCTCGAAAGCAATACGAATTCATTATGAAGAGTTGGGCGGACCGGGATACGGATGCCGCATTGGAAGACTTTTAATCGTTAACGGAGATCAGTTCCATGTTCGATCCCACCATTGGCCGTTGGATTAGTGAAGACCCGATTGGATTTGAAGCAGGGGATGAGAATCTTGCTCGGTATGTTAAAAACGCGTCCCTAGATTCAACCGACCCCAGTGGATTGCAAGTAGGTTTTTTCGAAGAAACAACAAGCGAGGTGACCTACTCCAAAGAGTTTTGGTATTCGATCGGATACCCTAAGAATAAAACAAACATCGATCTTAAAGTTAGAAAAACCAAACTACTCCCTCTAGATCGTAGTAAATGGGGCCATCTAAAGGAGAACGATATTGTCCTGGGCCCTGAAATACAAAGAGGTGAAGACGGCTTTAATCCATCGGTCACAAAACAGGAGATTACTCAGGGCACGAGGACGAGCGTTAGAGAGATAGAATTAACACTCACAAGCATTCGAGAAGTGTGGATTGTCAGAGAGGCAATTCCAGATCCTATGAACATGGAAGCCATATTATGTCGGTTGACATTGGTGGACCGCATAGCCCGTGTCCGAACATCGAAATGGTCGACCTTCAAACTGAAAAAGGACCAAGAGGGTAAGCATACTACTGAAAAACAAGAGTTTTTTAACGTGTTAACGCCTTTTGATACTCCAAATTCAATTGATGACAACAATTGGTTTCAACTTAAAAACTATCCAGGAATTAAGATTCTTCCAGGATACCATGGTGCAATACCTCCCCAAAACTTCTCAATTGCGCTTTCGATCGGCGTTAAACCTGGCGACAATAAATAGGTGCAGTCCAAACATTTTTTGCATAAACTTTGTAAGCATAGATTGACGAACGCGATCGACATTTGTAGCAAACCATCCTTGGTCTTCCATGCTCGGAAAGGCAAGGCAAGCCGTGATCGATTCTAATGCCGAAATGAACCACTTTTTGGCTTTGGGGATTGCCGTCTCCTTTGAGCCTTCAAGTTTTAGCCGTTAAACATGTCCTTATAGTGCGAAGATTGGCCAGATAATTCGAACATGATTCGTCGCTTCTTAATTCGTTTCCGATTATGGCACATGCTGATACTCATTGCGGCGGTCGGATTCACCACTCTAGCTTTAAAGTCATACTTAGCGAGGGGTGACTCCGATACCTTAGACCGATTAATGGTGGTCGGCGGATTTGAATGGGATTGGGAGATGGACCGGAATGGCCGCATCGTATCCTTGTCTTATTTCGGAGACAGGTACACTTCGAAGTGTACGTGGGAGTTAGCTAAACTTACGGAGCTCAAGAGTCTTTCTGTTGGAGATACTAACCTGTCGGTGTATTCAATTGAAACCCTTTTGTCTATGGACCAGTTTGAATACTTAGACTTAGGCAATACCGAACTAACTGAAGCTCAGTTAGTTGAATTTCGTGCGCGAAACCCTAAGTGCAAGCTTGTCTGGAAAAAACGAGAATAGCTATGAGGAAAGAAAAGCGGACTGGGGCGATTGCACCTCACATCACTTTCCCAGCAGGTACTTGTCTTACCTGCCTGCTTTTGTTCGTTCTTTCGTCGGAGAACTGTGCGGCTACCCAATTTGCTTTCGGATAGGAAGCGGCCCTTCGTTCTGAATGCGGGTCAGTTCCTCATGGCTCACTCGCCATTCAGTCGAATTACCACAGCCAACGCGGCTCTTTTCGGCGAGAATGCGATGATGCCTGGCCCACTCCCGAACAGTGTACTCAGATCGTCCTACGATCTGCGCGACCTCAGATATGGTGTAATACTCCTTCCGTACACGTTCAGAAGAAAGGTCGAACAGAAGGCTTTCAATTCGTTCTAGTCGTGCAATGATTTCGTTCATGATTAACCTCAATCGTGGATGAGAACAATTCCGCATGGATCTGAAATGGTTGAACTATCTTTCAGTGACATCTGCATGAGGGATGGCTAAGTCGGCGTTGTCCTGTAGGCGAACGACACCTGGCGCGACTTCCACAACAAGGCTCGTTTTGAGTATTGCCTTAAAGACTCGCGCGAAGCCGTTGATTGAATTGCCACAATTCTTAATTTGGTCCTTCACGCTCTCCTGAAGCTCACTTGTTTCCAGACTCTTTCCGTCTGCCAAGACCGCTTTGATAATGCCACGAACTTCATCATGAGAACATTTTTGCTTTCGCCGCTGACGCCGGAGTGCTTTGGATTTAAGTTCGGTCAATGTTACTCCCAACTGCTCCCGAACTTCCTGAACATCTAACAATTGCTCCTTGAGTTGGTCTTCTTGAGTTCGCAACTCATCGAATTGGTTTCTTAGTTGTTGTTCAATACGTTGGATGACTTCGTTCATAGCTGGCTCCAATCTAGTGTTCATGATCGTGCTCGGAGCTTTCGCGATTGAAACGCTCTGCCCGATCATCTTCCAGGCGATTCTGGTAAGCGTCCCAGTCACGTTCCGCACAGAAGTCTTCGTATTCTCTTGAAGAGACTTCGTCCCATTCCTCCCGCATCGTTTCAAACTCAGGCTCTTCTTGACGCCCCCGCTCCTGAGCTTCAATGATCGATCGGCGAGCGGCCTCATCGATCTCGGCATGCACGTCACGTTCAAGCTGTCCGCCTGGCCTGAATTCAAGCGTTGGATGAAGCTCAGAAGGCTCGATTTCCGGCTCTTCAGTCAACTCCCAGTCGATCGCATCATGTTCAAGGGGCTTCTCTTTCTGATTGGCTTTCTTGAATTCGTCACCCATACCGGGTGTGTTATCGAGTCCACTCATTTCATTCTCCTGAAAATAAAAGGGAAGGTTGTTAGGAAATGGTCCCGTAGAATGACTCACGTGTAAGTCCGTCATCAAAATGCCCATCCAAGGGCAAAGCGTTATAGCGACCTCCGTCGTTTAGCCGAAGAGGCTTGAAAGCAACTCGCTCCAGTCGCATCGGGGCTGCACCCGCAGGAAATGTGAATGCAAGCGGACTTGTCAGACGTAGCTGATTACTCACTTCAGCAGGAGTGAGCACATCAGTTGCTTGAATCCCACCACGACCGTTGTCAAAGGAATGTTTGCCAAGACGACGACTGATACGTTCTGCTGTGAGAATGTCGTTCACCGCGAAGTAAGTCATGGTCGAGGATGATTCGATTTCCGCAGCGCCATGTTCACCAAACATCTCAATTAATTGGGAATGTGACTGGACGTACAAGACCAACTTGACATTGCTCGATCGAAGGATCACAAAACCGTACTTCACGGCAGAAATGTCCTCACCCCACTGTCGATATTCGTCACCGACGAACAATGTAGGCGTCTTTGGAACTGGTTCCTTATTGGCAAGGATTTCTAGACTCATCTCTGAAATCGTTCGTAGCCAAGGAATGTCTTCTTGAAACGCGGCTCGTCCTTGACGCGGAATGATATAGACCGTGACTGGCGACTCCTCCTCACCTACCCAATGAAAGCTAAAATCACTTCCCGAAAGTTGCTTTCGCCAGGTGCTGTCGAGCATCCATGAAAGACCATTCGCAGTTTCGGAAAAGATCGAGCCAAAAGCCTTTTCGCCCAAGTTGTAGATATTACTGGCCCCCGTTTGCAGAAGACCATTCATACCATTGCACTGAAGGATCTGCTTCAGGAGCGATTCAAAATACTTGGGGCTGGCAATCCCGGTCTTGGGATCAATCCCTAATGTACGCTCCGCAATCCAGGGCAAAGTTCGGTGTGCTGGATTGGGATCAGTCAGGCAAACGTAGCCACATACCGACGCAAAGAGAGTTCTCGCCGTGAGTACGAACCATGGATCGGTTGAACAGTTCTTGGGACGGTCTGGAAAACTTCCACGAGCCAAGGCCATTAGCCTGGACCAAGCACTATCCTTGGTGAAATCGATATCATTCAGAAAGCCATAACGACAGGCGGGATAGACCGATTGATTACTGCCAAGAACGAAGGCTCGACTGTTGGGGATGTGATAACGACATTGACTGATTCCCGCAGGGTTGATGCCACGTTCGTGTTCCGCGAAACGCCCTTCCAAGAAGATACGTGGATCGACTCGACGCCCTAGAGTCAAATCGGCAAGAGATGGCTTCGGCGAGATAAAAATGCCACTCCCTTGGTGCAAGCTGGCAAGATGGGCTTCATGGGTAATATGCTTTCCTCCCCCTGTGGCGGCACAAACCACAGAATGCGCGTTGTCGTAAATGAATACCTCTTGTCCTCCGATACCGTCATCTTCGAACAGTGTTCGCCCAACAAATATCCCTTTTCCCAATTGACCGGCATAAGCATCCGGATTCGAGGGAAGAGGGCGAATAAACTGTCGGAAATGTACGGCAAGAATCCAAGAGGCGATATGGCCGCGATGTGCTTGAAACCATCTCCGCAAGAAGGGCGTGGCCTTGAGTTGCTCACATATTTCTAGCCAGATCTGTGGTATCCAAATCACGACCATCGGAACAGCAAGTTTTTGGAGAAGCTCGATGGCAACAGCTTCCAAGGAACTCCAAGATAATTCGACGGCAATCATTGCCGCGTGGGCACATTCGATAAGTCCCCATATGAAATACGGCAAAGCCACAAGCACGACGAGATTTACGGTTTGCCCGAACCATCCTCGCTTAGCCATCCATGGCCGTACGAAGATGTAGAGCCAAGCGACAAGGACCACCCTCATCATTCCATCCTGAAGACCGTCCACAACTATCATTTCGGGATGGGTCCACCACCGGTCATCAGATGGCAGGTACTCAAGTAGCACAAAGCTTCCGCAGCCCACCACCAACCCAATGAGGTGGGCCGCAATCCGCCGGAAACCGTAATGCCTAAGGAGACTTTTCATGATGAAGGGTTTCCCAATCAGATATCGATTTAGACCATACGTCCGATTAACCACGTGCTGAGAACGGTTTCCTAGATCCGCTCCCAGCTTTTATCCCAGACAACCTTTTTCCAGGCCGGGCTCAGGTCACGCTTGTCGATATCTTTCGCTCCATCGCCAGGTCCTTCGATTCGGTAGATTTTCTGGCGGCGAATGCCTTTCCAGATACAAACAACCCGAACCGTGGCTGGCTTGGTCCCTTGATAACAGTTCAGGTAAACCGATAAGTCCGATAGGCGATCGTTCTTAACGGTCAACACCTCCCAGTGAAGCATGTGAGCCATGTCGTCTTGAATCCACGAGGGGGTGCGAACATCTTTCTTTATGTTTCCGTATTCGGTTCGCATATTTCTGAAACTGATTTCCTCGTCATGACCTCGCGTGATGCCGTAGACATCCATGTCACAATGGGGGTCTTCTGAGAACCAATCGATTGCTACGGTAATCGTTTCTAAATCGCCTTCCACTTCTCTCAGATGTTCTTCCATCGCGGGAGGAAGCTCTGGTCCCGGAGGAGCGATCTCAGGTTCGTCTGGCGCGGCAACGACACTTGAATCGACTTTGACTTTGACAAGATCTTGGTGAGGGACTCGTACCGTTCTGGCGGTCTTTTGGCCGACGAATTCCATCTGGTTGCCATCATCTTTGGCAACGAGCTTTGTGATTGAATGCTCGTACGCCTTGAACGCGACATCTCCACCTGCCGTGATCCGTGAGAGTTGCGCACCCTTCGCCTGAGCAAAGAGTTGATAGAAGCGTTTAACGGCAGAGCGATGCCTCTCTCCTTCGCCCCAGGATTCGCTTGGCGAGAGCCAGGCAATTGTCGTGTTCTTCGGGAAATCAGAAGCGGCGTGAAAGGGACAAACAGGATTATTAAGCGATCCATCTTGCGGCACATAGCCACCACTCATCTTCCACCCTTGCTGGTGCGGATCATCGTAGAGCACGTCTCCCACGAGGATGACACGCGGCGAAAAATGGGTGCTTCGCAAAGAATTGACCGTTGAAGCCACACTGGGCACGCCCAGTTGGCCATTTCCGGTCGCATCAGAGCCATCAAACAGCAGCTTGATTTTCGGTAGTTGACTGCGAACATCCGAATGTCGTAGCCGTGTGTTCCGCCCACCGACTGGGACGACAAGCGATGCAACAGGCTGCTGGCTTGGAGCAGCGATAAAGTGAATCACATCGCCTGGCGATGCCGTCTCGCCAAGCAATTTTTGGAAACCGTGAGCGGCTTCATTTCGAGTTGGTTCGTCGATCCCATCCGCGATGAAGATATACCACTCCGAGTTTGACGGTGGATCGCTACCACAACCGGCGACAAGCCAGGCGAACGAAAGAATCCAAAGCGTACGAGTCATGCTTTTCATTTGATTGTTCCCTGTGAATTAGGAGTTAAGTGGATCGGTGCCGAGGTGGGCCTGCTTTGCCGCCAGTGCGGCATGCTGGCGTTTTAATTCCGCCAAATATGTCATTGCGAATGCCTGGCGCTCTTTGTCCAGTTGGGTCACGACTGCTTGCAACTTGGACTGAAGAAACGACAACGTCGCGATATTGGCGTCCAGGCGAGCCATTTCATTCGTCGTGTCCGAATAGAGAACAATCGGACGAGTTGTTGTCCGGTATAGCGATACGACGGACGCGTTGAGCAAACTAGCGCTCATCGCCGTCATCAAGGCCAGCAGCATCATCGACGCTCCAAAAAGCCAGTGCAGTGGCGGCGTCCAATCTGCGGCTTCTTCCGCTGCAAAAAGATCGACTTCGGAATGCGAGGCACCAAGCGACCATGCGAAGAGAACCATGGTGACAAGGCAGAGTGGCAAAGCCACACGGTTCATGGCGATGATGTATTTCTGGCGACCGCGTTCCGTTAGATTTCGCTCGAGGTATTTCAATACCGTGAACGCCCCGAGAACGGTTGGTAGGACAAAACAGAAAGCGCCCAGCCAATCTTCCTCGAAACCGAAGCCCGAACTCATCGCAAGGAACGTAGCGTTCTTGATTTCGCCCAGAAAGGACAGTGCAAACACTCCGGCCCACCCGGCGATTTTGGCTACTTTCGGAATGACGGTTAGGTCCCAAATCAATTCCATCTGTGTGGATAGAACTTCCTCAACGCGTGGCCGGTGATTTCGTACCTCTTCTTCGCGTTGACGGTCTTTTTCAGCATGATGCAGTCGTTGCTGAATTACCCTGACACCTTGCTCTGCCGTAGTTCGCTTGTGTGCTCGACTGGCATCGCTGTCCAAGGTCGCAAAGGCGTGCTGGATAACACGACTTTCAGCGTTCTTCACCCCTACAAACGAACGTACCGTTTGAGGATCGATTTCAAGAGAAGTCAGGGGTTGCGTAACGCACTCGGCGTAGACAACAGGAAGGTTCTGGTACTGAAACATCTGTTCGATGTTTCTCGGTACAGAATGAAGAGTTTTTTGGAACACATCCTCCGTCGGTGTTCCAGGAAGATACTTGTGATCTTCCTGGTAATCATCGTCGTGTGGCAGGCTCATTTGCATGTTTGCCATCTCACTTTTTAAGGGCTGAGTCATGATCGCGGCCTCCTCACAACAGACGGAAGTCTTCCCGCGATCACTCTTGCCCTTACTAATGTTTAAGAAACGCCGATTGCGACAAAGAAAATCAAGAACTCCTGAGTACGTGACCGGAACTCATTGCTAGAACACGCTTTACAGCGAGAGCTCTATTTCCATCTGCTTGACCAGACGAAGTTGACGCCTAGAAACCCCAGCAAGCAAATTGATTTTTAGAGGATTACAAGTACGTCTATATTGACGATGGAAGCACGAATGCGATTATTTTGTTGCTTCGATGCTATCTCGGAATGACTGAAATGCCCTTAATGTCTCAGCTGAGAGAGAACCAAATGTCAGAACATGGCTCGGTAACGGAGTTAGTTAAATGTCTCCAAACGGAGATTTGAAATGCCCCAAAAACCTGGCCCACCGTTATGAGAGTTCGGATTGGGTAAAAGGAATCGCAGTGGGCTGCTGGAGTGAGGGCGTAGCCCGAACGGAAGCAGGCCACTGCGACGCGAAGTCTGCG